>CAMLLE010000410.1 GCA_946480555.1 uncultured Verrucomicrobia subdivision 3 bacterium | reverse complement strand
ATCGGCCACCAGGCATTCTCGTCGTTGGCAAAAATCGATCGCAACGAAGCGATCCAGCTGCCGGGGGCGACCACATCCGGCTTGATGCGGCCATCTTCGCACGGACCGCGGCTGGAAAAATCCGCCATGGAATCCGGGCCGTCCGCGTAGATCGGAAACTCCTCCAACGGCAAGTTGCGGCGGTCGTTATTGCTCGCGCCCGTTGCGATCACATTCTTGCCGACGGCGGGTGAACCGATCGTCCGGCGATTCGGCCCCGCATTGCCCGCCGAGAATTCCAGGATGTAACCCTGATCGCCGAGCGCGAGCGCATCGGCATCGCGGACCAATGCATCAAACTCCATCGCACTGATGTCGTACCGGCCTTGTGTATCATCGCCCCAGCTGTTGGATCCAATCTCAGCACCGGCACGTCTGGCATCGCGGGTCATGCGTTCAAAACTCGGCGGCGGCGCGTAATTGCCCACAGCGTCAAACAGCCGCTGGCCAACCAGATTCGCGCCCGGCGCAACCCCGAGACCGTAAAGAAATCCGTTCTCATCCGTTTCGCCCAACGCGCCGTTGCCTGCGATGATTCCGGCAACGTGGGTTCCGTGGCTGTGTTCATCCGCGGCATCCTCCAGCTGGCCCGCGGTGCCGTAGTGAAACAGCGCCCTCACCCTGCCGTGAATGTCCGGATGCATCGCATTCGTGTCGCCGCTGTCGAGGCCGCTGTCGGCGACGGCAACCGTGACGCCCGCGCCGTCGTAACCGAGCGATTGCATCAAGGTCTGGTTCGGCGGCCCGTCGCCGGCGACAATCCGGGAGGACACTTCGTCCATCAATTTCATCGGTCGCGCCGGTTCAACCCACAGCACCGCGTCCGAAGCGGCGAGTGCATTCAATTGCGAGGAATTCAAGCGTCCACGCAGCACGCGACCGATGCGCAGGCCGGATTCTTGTGTGATTGCGCTGAAGTTGCGACGCATCTGCTCCGCTTGATTTGGATTGGCGCGGGGAGAAAGAACCACCGCAACTTCAAGCTCTGGCGCGGCCGCAGTTAACGCCTGTGCGGCAACTCGAAGTCCGGCGTGAACCTTGTGTTCCGGACGATACCGCTCCACCCAGCGAACAAAGCCGAGCGCTTGAATCTGTGGAATCGAAGCATTGCTGAGCTGCGCCACAAAGGAATCTTCAGGAACGTAGCGGAGGAGTTCGACGCCGTGCGATGTCAGCTCCGCAGTCCAAGCCGGCTGCAACCGGCCGGTGAATTGAACCACGTACAGGCCGGAGGTTTTCGCGTCCGCAGAGGTCGCCGCCGATGGAATTGCCGAGGATGACACATTCGGCAGAATCACTTCGTTTCGCAAACGGATCGGCCTTTCGGCGGCGAAGGTCGTCATGTTCAACACGGCCAGGACAGTCACGAAGAATCGGATGAGAAAAGGAGACGGCGCAGACATGACAGCCAACCATAGCCAATGCTTGGATCTGAAACAAGCGGGCCCCCAACCCGCGGCAGCCCCACAACCGAGGGATCATGCCACATTCGCGTTCATCCGTTGGCCAATGGCTTTCAGCTTGTGCTGCCCGGTGAATCACCGCAGGATTCTTCCGCCATGAGAGTCTCCATCTTCGCGCTGATATCGCTTCTCGTTTCCGCTTTCTATTGTCCCGGACAGCCCGTCATCACCGGGCAACCGACCAATCTGACCGTGCTTGCCGGAGCCTCAGCATTGTTCAATGTCACCGCGACTGGCACGGGTTTGTTGTCTTATCAATGGCAGTTCAATGGAACCAACCTGCCGCGACACGTTGCATCCACCGTCGCGGGCGGCGGCATCGGGAGCGATGGCGGGCCGGCCAGCCAGGCGGAATTGGGCTATCTGCTCGGAGTTTTGGCAGACAAAATGGGCAACGTCTATATCGCAGAAACGGAGGCGCATCGAATCCGCCTGGTGAACAGCAATGGCATCATCTCGACGATCGCTGGTACAGGTATCCAAGGCTATTCCGGTGATGGCGGGATGGCGGTTTCAGCTCAATTGAACAACCCGACGCATGTCGCACTGGACTCTAATGGAAACCTCTTCATTGTGGATCAGCAAAACCACCGGGTCCGAAAGGTCGCCACAAACGGAATCATCACCACGATCGCCGGTTCTGGAACAGCCGGATTCGGCGGCGATGGCGGCTCGGCAGTGAGTGCCATGCTGGATTCGCCCATGACCGCAATTGTGAATGCCGCGGGCGAGCTGTTCATTGCAGACTACAACAATCATAGAATCAGAAAAGTTGCCACGAATGGAGTAATCGACACCGTGGCTGGAAATGGAACGTACGGGTTTTCCGGCGATGGCGGTCCAGCTGCCGCCTGCACTCTGAACTCTCCAAATGGACTGGCCATGGACGCCGCCGGAAACTTGTATATCGCGGATTACGGAAACAACCGCATTCGAAGGATGGGTTCGGACGGAATAATTGTGACGGTTGCGGGAAATGGTTCTCCCTTCGCAACCGGTGACGACGGACCAGCAACCGGCGCAGGGCTTCAGGACTGCGCCTGGATTGCTCTGGATGAACTCGGCAATCTCTTCATTGGCGATGTTTACAATGGGCGCGTCCGCCAAGTTGACACGAACGGAATCATTTCCACGCTTTCGCCAGGTTTCAACGGGCCTGCGGGCCTGTCGCTCGATCCAGCACGCAATCTATTTGTAGCCGAATCCCAAGGCAGGAAAGTCCGCAAGCTTGCGCTCCAGGGTTCCCCACAACTGGAACTGGATTCCGTCACAGCAGCGAACGCGGGGAGCTACAGGTCAATTGTCAGCGACGCCAATGGAAGCATCACCAGCAGCATTGTGACCCTCACCGTCAATGTTCCCCCGTTCATCACCATTCCGCCGCAGCACCAATCCGTTTCCGTGGGAAGCAACGCGATCTTCGGCGTCGTCGCCGGCGGAACGACACCACTCCATTATCAATGGCTGTCCAACAACATTCCGCTTTTGGATGGAACCAACGCCGGGCTTTCCTTTCTGATCAGCCACACGAACATGACCGGCGGGTTTTCGGTGATTGTGACGAACGCCCATGGCAGCGTCACCAGCTCCGTGGCTTCGCTCGAGGTGCTGGTACTTCTCCCGACGGTGGCGACCCAACCATTGAGTCAGGTGGTCGCTGTGGGGAGCAACGCTGCATTCACCGTGATTCCATCGGGCTCGCCTCCTTTCGAGTATCAGTGGCGATTCCAAGGCACCGCCCTCGATGGGGAGACAAACTCCAGCCTGCTTTTTTCCGGTGCCGCGACCAACCAGGCGGGGAACTACTCTGTCGTCATCACGAGTCCTTACGGCAGCACCAACAGCGCCGATGCGGAGCTCATCGTCGGCTTCCCCCCTTTCTTCCTCGAAGCCCCGGCCAGCCTGGTGCGGATTCAAGGCGAACGGCTTGAAATCGCCGCCCGATTTGCGGGAGTCGGTCCGGTCAGCTTCCAGTGGCAACTGAACGGAATCACTCTGCCGCGTGATTTTATTACAACCGTCGCTGGAAATGGGACGGTCGGTTCATCTGGCGACAACGGGCCTGCGCTGAACGCATCGTTGACCGGCCCCCATGATGTAGCGGTCGATTCACTCGGAAATCTTTTGATCGCCGATGCCGGAAGTCACCGGGTTCGAAAGGTGGACGCGCACGGCATCATCACGACGTTTGCGGGCGGACCGTTTGCCGGGTTCTCCGGCGATGGCGGTTATGCGACGAATGCGCGGCTGAATGCGCCACAAAGGATTTCGGTCGATCATTCTGGAAACGTGTTCGTTGCCGATACAGGCAATCATCGGATTCGGAAGATTGCCCCGAACGGAATCATCACCACATTTGCAGGCAAATCCGTGCCCAATTTCTCCGGTGACGGAGGCAACGCGACCAATGCAGCCCTGAACCAGCCGACGGATGTCGCCATCGATCGAGCCGGAAACATCTATATCGCCGACTCCGCCAGCGACCGGATTCGGCGGGTCGATA
>CAMLLE010000409.1 GCA_946480555.1 uncultured Verrucomicrobia subdivision 3 bacterium | reverse complement strand
AGGAACCGCATAAACAACAGGAACAGCGTGAAGAACAATCCGAACGTGCCCAGGTAAGTGCAGATGTCCACCCAGGTCGGACGGAAGTAACCCCAGCTGCTCGGCAGGAAGTCGCGATGCAGGCCGATCACGATGATGACGAAGCGTTCGAACCACATGCCGACGTTGACGATGATCGAGATGATGAACACCGCCCACAGATTCTGTCGGAACCAGCGGAACCAGAACAGCTGCGGGATCACCACGTTGCAGATGATCATCGGCAGCCAGCCCCATTGATACGGGCCAAGCGCGCGGTTCATGAAATGGAATTGCTCAGCGGCGCTGCCGGAATACCAGGCGATGAAGAACTCCATCGCGTAGGCGTATCCGACGATCGAGCCGGTCGCGAGCGTCACTTTGCACATGATGTCGATGTGCCGCATCGTGATGATGTCTTCCAGCTTGCACAGCTTGCGCAACGGCACGAGCAGCGTCAGCACCATGCCGAAGCCGGAGAAGATCGCGCCCGCAACGAAGTAGGGCGGGAAGATCGTCGTGTGCCAGCCGGGCAGCTGCGACACCGAGAAGTCCAGCGACACGATCGAGTGCACGGAGAGCACGAGGGGCGTCGAAAGACCGGCGAGCAGCAAATAGGCTTTTTCGTAGTTGCTCCAGTGGCGGTTCGATCCCGTCCAGCCGAGCGAGAACAAGCCATACAGGAACTGGCGAACCTTGCCGACTGCGCGATCGCGCATCACCGCGAGGTCAGGAATCAAGCCCATGTACCAGAACAACACGGACACCGTGAAGTAGGTGGAAACGGCGAACACGTCCCACATCAGCGGTGAACGGAACTGCGGCCAGATCGGGCCGTTGGAGTTCGGAATCGGGAACAGCCACCAATCGAACCACACGCGACCGACGTGCAGGGCCGGATAAATACCGGCGCACATGACCGCGAAAATGGTCATCGCTTCCGCCGCGCGATTCACCGCAGTGCGCCAGCGCTGGCGGAGCAGGAAGAGAATTGCGGAAATCAACGTTCCGGCGTGGCCGATGCCGATCCACCAGACGAAGTTGATGATGTCCCAGCCCCACATGACCGGGTGCATGTTTCCCCAGACACCGACGCCGGTGGTGATCTGGTAGGCGAGCATGAAACCGAGCATGCCGAGGCAGATCACGCTGGGAATGAAACAGGCCCACCACCACATCGGCGGTTTGCCTTCGGTGATTGAGACCACGCGGTCGGAAATCCAGCCGATGTCGCGCTGGTTCCGGACCAATGGTATGCGCTCGAGTTCCGGAGGAACCGTTGGCAGCGGCGCGCTAGCGTTCGTAGCCATTAGTGGCCTCCTTTCTCAGCACCATGAGTGTGGCCGTGGCCATTGTGGCCATGGGCGGCTTCAGCGCCGTGCGCTTCGCCGTGTTTCGCAAATGGGTTTCCATTCTTTTCCTGATACTCATCCATGCTCAACGGATAATCGTTCTCGGAATAGTCCGGCATCTTGGGATTCGGATTCCGCAAGCGCGCCAGATACGTCGTGCGCGGCTTGGTCAGCAGGAAGTCGAGCACCGAGTAATTCCGCTGCTGCGCCTTGAGCTTCGAAACCTTGCTGTTCGGATCGTTGATGTTGCCGAACGCAATCGCTCCGGCCGGGCAGGCCTGCGCGCATGCCGTCGTGAACGTGCCATCCGGAACAATGACGTCGCCGGATTCGCCCGCCTTGACCTTCTGGGCGATTTTCGCGCCTTCGATGCGCTGCACGCAGAACGTGCATTTCTCCATGACGCCGCGCATGCGCACCGTGACGTCCGGGTTCTTGAGCATCTTGATCAAGTCCCATTCGTCTTCGTCGCGCATCCCTGCGGTCGGATCGGTCGGATCCTTGACCCATTTCGCGAATGCACCGCCGGTGAAGGAAGGAGGATACGCTGGAGCATCGACACCCAGGAATTGCGTGATCTTGAGCTCCTTCAGCGAGCGCTTGTTGAAATCGAGGTAATTGTAGCGACGAACCTTGTACGGGCAGTTGTTCGAACAATAACGCGTGCCGACGCAACGGTTGTAAACCATCACGTTCAAACCTTCCTGGTCGTGAACGGTCGCGTTGACCGGGCAGACGTTTTCGCAAGGCGCCGCTTCGCAATGCTGGCAAAGCATCGGCTGGGTCACGACCTGCGGATCGTCGATCCATTCCTCGAACTGCTGTTGATCTTCGTCTTTGTAAGTCGAATTCCACGGACGCTTCGAAGCTGCCGCGGTGTAATAGCGGTCGATGCGCATCCAGTGCATCTCGCGGCCGCGGCCAACGAGATCCTTGCCGACGATCGGGATGTTGTTTTCGCTCTGACACGCGATGGAGCAGGTCGAGCAACCGACGCACGCGCCGAGATCGATGGCCATGCCCCACTGGTGATGGCCGCGGAATTTGTCCTCATCGAACGGATTCGGATACATCGAACGGTTGCCGCCGGGCGGCTCGTGACCGTTCATGTTCTTCACAAATTCCGGCGTCTTCGCGTATTGCTCGATCGTGCCCTCGCGGATGATCGGGCGGCCTTCCATCGACCAATGATCCTGTGTGCAGGAAATCGGGTAAGTGCCTTCAACCTTCGTGATCGTGGCGCCCACAACGATGTCGCCCGCGGTTGAAGTGCGGATGGCGTAAGCGTTGAAACCGACCTTGGTGCCCACGCGGCCGGCGAGCTCGCGACCGTAGCCGAGCGCGACGCCGATCGTGTAATCCGCCATGCCAGGCTGAATCCAGATCGGGCCGTTGATCGTGCGATTGCCGAGCTTGATCTGGACGATATCCGAATTCTTGACGCCGAGTTCCACCGCAGTTTTGCGGCTGACCAAAACGGCGTTGTCCCAAACGAACTTCGTGATCGGATCCGGGAGTTCCTGCAGCCAGCCGTTGTTCGCAAAGCGACCGTCATCGACGCGGTAGTCGCGATGAAACACCACTTCGAGACTGTCTTTCGTCGGATTGGCGGCCTGGATTCGGGAAGCCGCCTGCTGTAGCGCCGCCGCGTTACCGCGGACGTTCGCCGCTTTCGCAGCGGAGTTCGCGAGGAAACCGTCGTGCAGAAAACGCGCCCAGGAAACATCGTCGTTGCCGCCGCTGATTTGCGTAAAAGTGCTGCGAACGATGTCGTAAGGCTTGACGACTTCTTCACCTGCGATGCGCGCGAGAACTTCGATTTCCGTAACGCCACCGAACAACGGAGCGATGAGCGGCTGAATCGGAACAAGCGTTCCATCGCTGGTGCGGACGTCGCCCCAGCTTTCAAGATAATGCGCTTCGGGAAGCTGCCAGTCGTTGGCGCGCTTGGTGACGTGGAACGTTTCGTCTTCGTAATACCCGAGGCGAACCACGCTCTTCGCTTTGGGCTGGGCGCTGAGCCATTCGCTGTCCGCCGGAGCGGTGTAAGCCGGATTGCCGCCTAGAATGACGAGCGTCTCAACTTCGCCGGCGTTCAACGCTTTCGCGAGATCGGCGAGGTTGCCTTCCTTGCTGTCGATGGCTTCCTGGAAAACTACGGTTTTGCCGACGTTGCCGAGCGCGATGTTGATCGCATTCGCCAGAAGATGCACTTCGAGCGGCTGCCGGACACCGGCGACCACGAGCGAGTTGCCCGCGTGCGCTTTGAGATCAGCGGCGCATTCAGAAATCCACTTCGCATCCACGCCAGCCGGGATGTTTGCCGAGCCGCCGCTGAGCTGCGCCGCAATGGCGGCCGCGATCGCGCCCACCTTGCTCGACTGCGTGCGCAGGCGGTGATCCGCATTCACGCCGGTCAGCGTCATCAACGCTTCCACGACGTAGAGGCGGTTCATTTCGCTCTTCGGCGTCTCAATGCGACGACCATCCACGAACTTGCGGATGTTGTTGTGAATGTCTTCTTCCGCGCCGATGAAATCGCAGTCGAGCGAGAGAATGACCTTCGCGGCGTCGTACTTGAAATACGGCTTCACCGAGGCGCCAAACGCCTGCGAGGCCGCGCGGCGATGGATGTCGGT
>CAMLLE010000408.1 GCA_946480555.1 uncultured Verrucomicrobia subdivision 3 bacterium | reverse complement strand
CCGTTCGACGGCAAGCGTGTGGTTCAGCCCGCTGCGCCGGCGCCAGCTGAAACCTTGCAATCGGAATTCAGCCGCCGCCTGCCCGCTCCCGCAGCGAAGGTCGGCAAAAGCAACGCGCCTGTTGCAGCCGCTGAAACGAAGCCTGCTGCCGCTCCGGCGAAGAGCGAACCGGCTGCGAAGAAAGAAAGTATGTTCACGAAGGTTGCCGCGCTGTTGAGGAAGTTGAATCCGCTGAACGGGCGGAAAGCGAAAAGCAGTTCGTCCATTCCGCGCTTCGACAAAGCGCCGGTGCAAACTGAACTGTCACTCGATCGCATCAAAGTCGTTCGCAATGACCTGAGCGAAGCGGACGTGGAGATTGTGCCGGTGAAGATCGCGGTGCAGTCCAAGCCGGAGCCGGTGGAAGTGAAGGTTGCGCCCGCGCAGCCCACGACACCGGAGCTGATCAAAACCTGAGAAGGACCATGCGCAGTGCCCGACTTCGTACACAAGCCCGTGTTGATGACGGAAGTGCTGGGCGCGCTGAATCCGAAGCCGGGCGGCCGGTACGCCGACGGGACTCTCGGTGGGGCTGGACACGCAGCAGCCATTTTGGCCGCGAGCTCTCCGACTGGCTGGTTGTCTGGATGCGATCGCGATGGCGCCGCGATTGAGATCGCGCGGGAACGGCTGAAGGAATTCGAAGGCCGGTTCGAATTGCGACGCGGAAATTTTTCAGAGCTGGCGGATTGGGTTCCGGCGGGAAGTTGCGATGGCGTGCTGCTGGATTTGGGTGTGAGTTCGCCGCAACTGGATGTCGCCGAACGCGGGTTCAGTTTTCAGCAGGATGGTCCGCTCGACATGCGGATGGACACGCGGCAGCCGTTGACAGCGGCGGACCTGGTGAACACGGCGAGCGATGTGGAACTGGCACGGATTTTTTGGGAATACGGTGACGAACGGGATTCACGGCGTTTCGCGAAGGCGATTGTTCACGATCGCGAAGCGCGCCGGTTCGAAACCACGAAGCAACTGGCGGATTTGATCGAGCGGCTCGCACCGCGGCATGGGAAGAAGGCGCATCCAGCGACGCGCGTGTTCCAGGCCCTGCGGATCGCGGTGAACGACGAGATCGGTTCTTTGAATCGCGGGCTGGAAGGGGCGCTGAAAATTCTGAAGCCGGGCGGCCGGCTGGCGGTGATCACGTTTCACTCGCTGGAAGACCGCGTGGTGAAGGAATTCGGCCGGACGCGTGCGCGGGATTACACGTTCACGGGTGAAGTGGATGTGCCGGAACTGCGGCAGCCGCGGAAGCCGGAACTGCGGTTGATCACGCGCAAAGCGATTCTGCCAAGCGATGCGGAACTGGTGGAGAATCCGAGAAGCCGGAGCGCGCAGTTGAGGGTGATGGAGAAGGTTTAGGATTCTTGACCGGCGATTTTCGATTGCGGATTGCGGACTGCGGAATTCACGGCTGAGTCGCGCAACACGCAACAGGCAACGCGCAATTCGCAACGCGGAATGACTGCGCGATTACGATTGAGATTAAGAGTTAGGAATTAAGAAATTTTTGTGGCCCGAAATCGACGAACGCAGACAGCGGCAATCCGGTTTGGCCCGGCGATCAAGGCATTTTTTTTGTGCCTGTTCATCGGTGGCTCGGGGATTGGCTATGTCTGGCAGAAGGGCCAGGTCGAAGAGTTGGGCAAGCAGATCAAGGTGCGCGAGCAGGAATTGCGCGGACTGCAAATCCAGAACGAGAAACTGCGGCGGCAGCTGGCGATGATGCACCTGCCTAAATATCTGGAAGCGCGCATCCGGGAGCTGAATCTCGGCCTGGTGCCAGCCACGCCGGCGCAGAAATGGGTTTTGCGCGAACCCGCGCCGGAGCCGGCCGGGCCGGCTGGAACGCGGCGGGATTTCGCTGCGAACGAAACCAATGAGGCCGGCGATTGAATGAATTTGCCGCCGCTCGTGACGCTGTCGGAGAGGAACCGATCGCCGCGAGCGGACGGCAGCCAAGTGATGAAGGGTGCGGCAAGGGTGCGGCAGGTTTCAGCCTGCAAGACGGCGGGCGAGGTGCCTGCCCCACCTGAGAAGCCGTCAGGCAAATCGATTCGAACAAGTCGGTAGTCAAATGACTGAAAATTTTACCGCCGCTCGTGACGCTGTCGGATGAGGAACCGATCGCCGCGGGCGGCTGGTCTTTTTAAATGGCGAAGCGGACGCAATTTTATCGGTTGTTGATGGTCGCGGGCGGAATGGTGATCGCCCTCGGCCTGCTGGCGTACCGCCTTGTCGATCTGCAATTCTTCGAGCATGGCCGCTTGAAGGCGCTGGCGCAGCGCAACACGCATCGCGAATACCTTTACGAGCCGCGCCGCGGGGACATTCTCGATGCGCGCGGCAACCTGCTCGCCACCAGCGCGACGGTGAAAGTCGTTTGCGCCGATCCCACCCTCTTCGGCAGCCATGCCTCCGAAGTCGCGCGGGCAATCGCGCCATTGCTGGAGATGAGCCCCGACGAAATTCTCCAAAAGCTTCAACTGAAGGTGCGCGTCAACGAGAAGGGCGAATCGATCACCAACTCCTACGTGCGTTTGAAGTCGCGCGTGCCGGTGGAAACCTGGGAGCAGATTCGCAGCACGATGACGAATCTGATGTTCGGCGTGGAAGATCGCAAACTCACACGTGCCGAAACGGCGTTCTATAAAAACCTCAAATACAAAGCGGTTTTCAGCGAGGATTACCCGATTCGCGTTTATCCAAACCAGACCCTCGCGGCGCATGTGCTTGGATTTGCCGCGACAGGCGAACGAAAGATCGATGAGCATTTGATCAACGAAATCCAGGGCCGCGACGGGATTGAGCTGGTGATGAATTCCAAGCTCAGCGGCATTCCTGGCTGGCGCATGACGGAGACCGACCGCCGCGGCGGTGAAATGGTCTCGTTCCGCGAACAGGACGTGGAGCCGCGCGAGGGCGTGAACGTGGTGCTCACGATCGATTCGTTCATTCAAAGCATCGTCGAATCCGTTCTTGCTGAAACGATGGAGAAGCACACGCCCATCAGCGCCGCGGCCGTGGTGGTGCGCCCGCGCACGGGTGAAGTGCTGGCCATGGCGACATTGCCGACGTTCGATCCCAATAGTCCCGGCGACTTTCCTCTGGAATCGCGCAAGAACCGGATCATCGCAGACGTGGTGGAGCCGGGCTCGACGTTCAAAATCGTCGTGGTTTCCGGCGGGTTGAACGACCGGTTGATCACGTTGCAGGACCTGTTCGATTGCGAGCACGGCGCGTTTCGTTTTGGCGGACGCACCCTGCACGACCACGAGCGCTACGGCATTCTCAGCGTCAAAGACATCATCATGAAATCGTCGAACATTGGTTCGGCGAAGATTGGCATCAAGATGGGCGAACAGCGGCTCTACGATTATCTCGGGCTGTTTGGTTTCGGCGAACGGACAGGCATCGCGCTGCCGGGCGAAGTGCGCGGCATCGTTCCGCACGTGAAGAAATGGTACAAGGTCAGCATCGCCCAAATCCCCATGGGGCACGGGATCGCGATCACGCGATTGCAGATGCTCATGGCGATGGCAGCGATTGCAAACAAGGGCGTGCTGATGCGGCCGATGCTGGTGGATCGATTGGAGGATCAGCAGGGAAATCTGGTGGCGAAATACAGTCCGCAACCGATCCGCCGCGTGATCAGCGAAGCTGCCGCGCGGGACATGGTGGAAGCGCTGAAGACCGTGGTGGGCACAAACGGCACGGCGCCGAAGGCCGCGTTGGAACACTACACGGTTGCAGGAAAAACCGGCACCGCGCAGAAGGTCGAAAACGGCGCTTACGTCCGGGGAAAATACATTTCTTCCTTCATTGGGTTCTTTCCCGCCAACGATCCGGAGCTTTGCATTTCCGTGGTGCTCGATCAGCCGCGTGGCGGTTACTACGGCGGACAAGTGGCTGCGCCGGCATTCCGGAAAATCGCCGAACGCGTGGCCAGCTATTTGAACATCCACCCGGAC
>CAMLLE010000407.1 GCA_946480555.1 uncultured Verrucomicrobia subdivision 3 bacterium | reverse complement strand
AGATGCTTTTCATGTTTGTTTAGTCGCTATCATTGGCAGCGGAGTTACGTCCCCGCCACAATCTGCGCAAGGAGATGAAGAATGCTGGCACGGCGCAACCAACATTTCGGGTGATTGATCCGAACGCTCGCCAGTCAGCGTTCAGCGCTCGCCAGGATCGTTTCGAAGTGCGGCGGCTGCTCCTCGCGGGCGACGATGCTGATCTCGATCTTCTTGAACCCGGCGTCCTCGAGCCAGCGGTGCAAATCGCTTTCCGGGAAGCCCAGCCAGCGATCACCGTAGAGTTCGCGCGCCTTGTCGAAGTTGTGCCTCAGCAGATCGAGAAGCAAAATCTGCCCGTGCGGTTTCAAAATCCTGTGCGCGGCTTTCAACGCCTCGCCGGGGATTTCCGCGTGATGCAGCGCCTGGCTCAGGATTACCAGATCAACGCTGGCCGGTTCAATCGGCGGGTTCTGCAGATCGCCCAGCCGGAACTCGAGATTCTTCAGATTGTTCTTCTTCGCCTTGGCCGCGGCGAACTCCACAATTCTCTCGGAGTTGTCCACCGCTATTACTTTCTTGCAACGGCGCGCCAATAGTTCGCTCAGCAGGCCTTCCCCTGCCCCCAAATCCGCGACTGTCAACGGCGGGAGAATCCGCAACAACAAATGCCCGAATGCCTGCCAGGATCGGCCCGGGCCATAGACACGATCAAAGCGCCCGGCGATCTGATTGAAGTAAATCTGTGCCTGCTCGCGCCGACGATGAATCACGCGCTTCAGGTTGATTTGATCGCCATCGTGCTCGGGCAATTCCTCTGCACCGCGAATCGCCAGTTGGATGAACTCCTTCGCCGTGGCATCCGCGAGCTGGTTCAGCTTGTAGAACGTCCGCTTCCCTTCTCGGCGAGATTCTACCAACTCCGAGTCCTGCAGCAGCCCGAGATGCGTGGAAATCCGCGACTGCCCCATGCGCGTGATTTCCTGAAGCTCGTTCACCGACAGCTCATCCTTTTCCAGCAGCGCCATGATGCGCAACCGCGTGGGATCGGACAGCGCGCGAAGTGATTTAAGAGTGGAGGACATGTTTAAAACGTTTTACAGAAGGAGAAGAAGACAAGGAAGGACACCCGTAGCCATGCAGCTTTCATTGTGTTCCCTTCGTTTATCTTCTGTGAAATCTTTTGTCATTTGTTCGCCCCGGGCAGGATCAACCGGAAAACTCCATCCACCAGCTTCAGTTCATGGAAGTTGATGATCAATCCGATCGGCACGTTGAGAAGCTTCATGTAGCTGAGAAGTTGCGCTTTGTGGATCGGGAGCACTTCCTGCACGCACTTCAGTTCCAGCAGCAGACAGCCTTCAACCAGCAAATCAAACCTTAAGGGCTCCTCGAACGTGAGACCTTTGTATTCGATCCTCACGAGCTGCTGATTGATGAGGGCGACATTCCGAAGACTGAATTCGCGCACGAGACACTTCTCGTAGATGCTTTCGATCAGGCTCGGACCTTTATCGCGATGCACTTCAATCGCCGCTCCGATCGCCACACGGCTCAGTTCATCCGCCTTTTGAAACAAGGGATGCATCAAGTGCTTCGTTTTCTTCGTTAACTTGTGTGAAAGCTCCGCCGAACTTTTTCCAAAATACCGTTTGACCCTGTCGGCCTCGGATATATCATCCAATCACGATACGTCAATATGACAGTTTAAAAAACGCAAAGCTTCCTTCATGAGCAATACCTACATCTTCTCTTCCGAATCCGTTGGCGAGGGTCATCCGGACAAAGTGGCCGATACGATTTCCGATGCCGTTCTGGACGCCTGTCTCTCGCAGGACAAGTTCAGCCGCGTCGCGTGCGAAACGTACGTTAAGTCCAACATCGCCATCGTTGGCGGCGAAATCACCACCAAGGCGAAGCTCGATTTCGTGAAGATCGCCCGGGAAGCCATCCGCGAGATCGGTTATGTGAATGACGACGACGTGTTCCACGCTGACAAGGTGTTCGTGAATGTGATTGTCACGCAGCAGTCCCCCGACATCGCGCAAGGGGTCGATGCCCGCAAAGCCAAGGGTAAGAAAACCTCCAAGCAAGGTGCCGGCGACCAGGGTTTGATGTTCGGCTACGCCTGCAACGAAACTCCGGAATTCATGCCCGCGCCGATCATGTTCGCGCATCGCCTCGGCAGCGAACTGACGCGGATCCGCAAGGCCGGCGGCGCGAAGTGGCTGCGCCCGGACGCGAAATCACAGGTTTCGGTCGTTTACGAAAACGACAAACCAGTCGCGATCTCTAACGTCGTCATTTCGACGCAGCATTCCGCCGATGTCGAACACGCTGAGATCGAAAAATTCTGCATCGAGAAAGTGATCAAGAAGGTTCTTCCGGCCAAGCTGCTCACGCCCAAAACTGAATTCCTGATCAACCCCACCGGACGTTTCGTCGTCGGTGGACCTCAGGGCGACACCGGTTTGACCGGCCGCAAGATCATCGTCGATACCTACGGCGGCATGGGCCGTCACGGCGGCGGTGCGTTCAGCGGCAAGGATCCGACAAAGGTGGATCGCAGCGCCGCTTACATGGGCCGCTGGGTTGCAAAGAACATTGTGGCTGCCGGACTGGCGAGCCGTTGCGAACTGCAGTTCGCCTACGCCATCGGACATCCTGATCCGGTCAGCGTCCACGTCGAAACCTTCGGCACGAACACCGTTCCGAACGAGAAGATCGTCAAAGCCGTCAATCGCGTGTTCAGTTTCCAGCCTGCTGATATCATCGATCAGCTCGACCTGCGCCGTCCGATCTACAGCAAGACGACCAACTACGGTCACTTCGGCAAAAACGATCCCGCCATCACCTGGGAAAAGACCGACAAAGTTGCCGCTCTTAAGAAAGCTCTCTAAACCTTATTCCGCAAAAATATGGCAAAGATCAAATTGTCCGAATCCCGTCGCGCGAAACCGACCGGCACAACGCCGTTGAAGAACGGCAAGAGCAACGGTTCGAAAAACGATTTCGCCGTCAAAGACCTTTCGCTCGCCGAATGGGGCCGCAAGACCATCCAGGTTTCCGAGCACGAAATGCCCGGCCTCATGGCCATCCGGAAGAAGTACGGCCCGCAGAAGCCGCTCAAAGGCGTCCGCGTCACCGGCTCGTTGCACATGACCATCGAGACCGCGATTCTCATCGAGACGCTGGTTGATCTCGGCGCGTCCGTGCGTTGGGCAAGCTGCAACATCTTCTCCACGCAGGACCACGCCGCTGCCGCGATTGCCGCCGCCGGCATTCCCGTCTTCGCGCACAAAGGCGAAACGCTCGAAGAATATTGGGACTTCACGCTCCGCGCGCTGACGCATCCCGGCAACAAAGGCCCGCAGCTCATCGTCGATGACGGCGGCGACGCCACCCTGCTCATCCACAAAGGATACGAACTCGAGAACGGCGACAATTGGGTCAACACACCGAGCGACAACCACGAAGTCGCCGTGATCAAGAACCTGTTGAAGCGCGTCGCGAAGGAACGTCCCGGGTTCTGGCACGAGGTCGTGAAGGATTGGAAAGGTGTTTCCGAAGAAACGACCACTGGCGTGCATCGCCTTTACCAGATGCTCGAACAGGGCAAGCTCCTCGTTCCCGCCATCAACGTGAACGACTCGGTCACCAAGTCGAAGTTCGACAATCTCTACGGCTGCCGCGAATCGCTCGCGGACGGCATCAAGCGCGCCACTGACGTCATGATCGCCGGCAAGGTCGCGGTCGTCTGCGGTTACGGCGACGTCGGCAAAGGCTCGGCGCATTCGCTCCGCGGTTTCGGCGCCCGCGTGATTGTTACTGAGATCGATCCCATCAATGCGCTTCAGGCTGCGATGGAAGGTTTCCAGGTCACGACTATTGAAGACACGCTTGGCGAAGCGGACCTCTACGTCACCACGACCGGCAACTGCGACATCATCACGCTGGAACACATGCAGAAGATGAAGGACCAGGCGATCGTTTGTAACATCGGCCACTTCGACAACGAAATCCAGGTCGATCGTTTGAATAACGCCAAGGGCG
>CAMLLE010000406.1 GCA_946480555.1 uncultured Verrucomicrobia subdivision 3 bacterium | reverse complement strand
GAATCGATGCGCGATAACTTCAAAACGTTTCCAGTGACGATCCGCGCCGATGGCTCGTTCCAGGCTGATCAGGTGCAGCCTGGCAAATACGAGCTCTCTTTGTTTATCGCGCCAGATGTGGCCGCTCAAAGCCAGCTTCCTTCATCTGTGACGATCTTCCTTTCAAAGGAGCAGCTGGAAATCCCCGCCGGAAAAACTTCAAGCGGGCCGGTCAACCTCGGCGACGTCGCGGTGGAGAAGGTGGAGATGCCTATTCTTTGATTTGGCCGGGCAGCCGGTTAGCGTCCGCGCCGTGCGAGCAAAACAGATTTTCAACCACAGATGGACACGGATCGACACGGATCGACACGGATAAACAGAAGACTTTCTGGAGGGGCGAACCAAAGTTGTTCGAACAGGGTTTGATGGAAAAACCTTCTGCAAATCTGTGTTCATCCGTGTCCATCCGTGGTTAAAACTGTTTCAACCGGCCTTCGCCGTTTCCTTCTTCCCGGAATGGCTTCGAAGCTTGGTGATGATCGGCGGAAGGTGCTTCAACAGGAAATCCACTTCGGCTTCGTTGTTGTAGATGCCGAGGCTGAATCGAACGCTGCCGCGCGCCCGCGCAACCGTGCAGCCCATCGCCATCAGCACGTGCGAAGGATCAAGCGAACCCGAGGTGCAGGCTGAACCGCTGGAAACACAAACGCCAATGTGATCCAGCGCGAGGAGCAGATTCTCCGCTTCGATGCCAGTGAACGAAATGTTGCTCGTGTTCGGCAGACGATCTTCGCGCGAGCCGTTGCGGACCGTGCCGCTGATGCCGCTCAGGATTCCGTTTTCCAATTTATCCCGCAGCGCCCGCACGCGCGTGTTTTCTTCTTTGAGATCGGCCATGGCCAGCTCTGCCGCGCGACCGAAGCCAACGATGTAAGGCACGTTTTCCGTTCCGCCGCGTCGCCCTTGTTCCTGTCCGCCGCCTGTGACGTAAGGCGCGTATTTGGTCTTGTGCTTTACGTAGAGCATTCCGATTCCCTTCGGCGCATGCAACTTGTGCGCGGATAGCGAAAGCATGTCCACGCCGACATCTTTGACATCGAGCTTCACCTTGCCTGGCGTTTGCACGGCATCGGTGTGAAACAAAACTCCCTTGCTTCGGCAAATGGCGGCGATTTCCTCAATCGGCAGCAGCACGCCAGTCTCGTTGTTCGCCCACATCACGGAAACCAGGGCCGTCTCGTGGCGAATGGATTTTTCGAGCAGGTGGATGTCAATTGTGCCGTCCGGTTCGACCGGCAGCAGCGTGACGTCGTAGCCCTGTTTCTTGAGCGCAGCCGCGAATTTGATGTTCGCGGAATGCTCCACTGCCGTCGTAAGAATGTGGCGCTTCGTCGGATGCGTCACGAGCGCGCTGTGCCAGGCGGAATTGTTGCTCTCCGTGCCGCAGCTGGTGAAGATGATTTCCTTCGGCTCGGCATTGATGAGTCCGGCAATCTTTTCCCGCGCCTTCTCGACGTGCTTGTTCACCTGCTTGCCGAAGCCATAAACGCTCGATGGGTTTCCCCAAAAGTCGCGCAGGAAGGGCGTCATCGCGTCGATCACCTCCGGCGCGACGCGGGTGGTGGCGTTGTTGTCGAAATAATAAATCGGCTGACTCATGTGGCTGACAGTTCTCGGGCAAGCCCGTTGCGATCCAAAATCGGAAACTGACGACTCGCTCCCCAATCGTGCTCGTCGTCGTCCTCGTCCTCGGACTTTAACCCGTTTTCGCGGACGAGGGACGACAACGAGGACGATTACGAATCCTCAAGGCCGCGATCCTGATTCCCGTCCGGGCAAGCCCGGCAACGGAACGTCAGACTGGTAATTCCCGCCCCGCTTTGCTAGGGAAAAAGCTTTGCGATTTTTGGCCAGAACAGATTTGACACAATCCAGCACCGGTCAGATAATCATACATAACTTAAGCATTTAACTTGTGATTACAGAAACGCCAGCGAAATTGACGCATAACGAAGAGATCAAGGCTGCGATCCCGACTCTGGCCGGGACGATTGCGGCCACGATTGCCGACCCCGCGGCCGACCATTTTTCCGACGACGACAATCAGTTTCTGAAGTTCCACGGGTCGTATCAGCAGGATGATCGCGACGTTCGGAAGATCGCGAAGAAATACATCATGATGGTGCGCGGCCGCATTCCTGGCGGCGTGCTTTCGGCAGCGCAATGGCGCGTCTTCGACGATCTGGCGGGCAAATATGCGAACAACACGCTGCGCATCACGACGCGCCAAAGCATCCAGTTTCACGGCATCTTGAAATCCGGGCTGCGTCCCGTCGTGAAGGCGATCAACGAGTCGCTGCTCTCGACGCTTGCTGCTTGCGGCGATGTGAATCGCAATGTGCTGGCGCCGCCCACGCCGGCTTACACCAAGGCGCGCGATCAGGTTTTCAAGGATTGCCATGCGGTGGCGATGGCGCTGGCGCCGCAAACGAAGGCTTATCATTCAATTTGGATCGACGGTCAGCAGTTGGATTTGAATTCCGAAGAGAACAAGAGCTTCGTCGATCCGCTCTACGGCAAGACGTACCTGCCGCGCAAGTTCAAGGCGGCGTTTGTGATTCCGCCGGTCAACGATCTGGACATTTTCACGAATGACATCGGGTTCATCGCGGTTGTGGAGAACGACCAACTCGTCGGCTACAACGTCGCCGTCGGCGGCGGCATGGGGCGCAGTCATGGCAACGAGGCGACGTATCCACGGCTCGCGGACGTGCTCGGATTTCTCAAACCGGAGAAGGTTGTCGATGTCGCGAAAGCCGTGCTCACGATTCATCGCGACTTTGGCGATCGCACCGACCGCAAGCACGCGCGTTTGAAATACGTGATTGCCGAACGCGGCGCTGACTGGGCTCGCGCGGAAGTGGAGCAGCGAGCTGGCATCAAGCTCGAACCTGCGCGCCCGTTCCGCTTCACGACGACTGGTGATCTTTACGGCTGGCACAAAGCCGTCGATGGAAATTCGTTCCTCACCCTTTTCGTTGAGACCGGCCGCATAAAGGACGTCGAGGGTCATCGGATGAAGACGGCGTTGCGGCAGATTGCCGACAACTATTCGCACGTGGAATTCCGGCTCTCAGCGAACCAGAACATCATCCTCGCGAACATTTCCGAAACCGACAAAGTCGGCATCAACACGTTGCTGCGCGAACACGGCGTGAAGACCGAAAATCAGGCGAGCGTGTTGCATCAGGCATCAATGGCCTGCCCTGCCCTGCCCACCTGCGGACTCGCTCTGGCGGAATCCGAGCGCATGCTGCCGGGGCTGGTGGATCGCATCGAGAAGCTGTGCGCGGACGTTGGCTTGAGCGGCGAGGAAATCATCATTCGCTCAACCGGCTGCCCGAACGGCTGCGCGCGGCCTTACATGGCGGAGATCGCGTTCGTCGGCAAAGCGCCCGGGCGATATCAGCTTTGGCTCGGCGGCGACACGGCGGGAACCCGTTTGAACAAGCTTTGGAAAGACGTGGTGAAAGATCCGGAAATCGAAACCGAACTGCGTCCGATCCTGGAACGTTTTTCCAAGGAACGGAATGCGGGCGAACGTTTCGGCGACTGGTGCCAGCGATCCCTCCTTACGCAACCCACCGCGGCGAATTGATTTCCATCAGTGAACCCGCGGGAAACATTTCTGCATGATCGTAGTGAACGTTCGCCACTGGGCAGGCGTTCCGTCGTCGATCCATTGCACGTAGAAGTTTTCATGCGCAGTCTCCCGGCAAATCGCAGCCGTGAGAAATTCTCCGCGCAAAAAAAATGCCGCGCCCAATCCGGACGCGGCACTGACAATCGGCTGCAATCCTTAACCGTGCAGCGCCTCGTAAACCTTGCCGACCATTTTCTCGTCAGGCTTCAAGGTTTTCGCGCCGTGCTTCCATTTCGCCGGACACGCCTCGTGAGGATGCATCGAAAGATAAACGTTGGCTTCAAGCTTCCGCAGCAGTTCATCCGCGTCGCGGCCAACGTTGTAAAAATTCACCTCGGACATCACCAGTCTGCCC
>CAMLLE010000405.1 GCA_946480555.1 uncultured Verrucomicrobia subdivision 3 bacterium | reverse complement strand
AAAGGAGTTCCAGCCCTCAGCCCAGGGTTGCCGAGCTTGCGAACGCTACCCTGGGACAAACGACCAACGAGAGAACCAACCCTGACAGGGTTGCAGCACCATTTTGTTCGTTCATTCATTTGCCTCAACCCTTTCAGGGTTGCTCGATTTTTCGTTTTTGCACCCAGGGTAGCGCCAATGGCGCAACCCTGGGCTGGATGATCAGAACGCCGTTGGCGTTCCGGAATAGCACTCGGTAAATCCAAATCCACGATGAAAACACTCCTCACGGAACTCCGTTCCGCCATCGCGGTCACACTCGTTCTCGCTCTCGTCTGCTGCGGCATTTACCCGCTCGTCGTTTACGGCATCGCGCAAGTCGCCTTTCCGCATCAGGCCAACGGCAGCTTGATTGCGGCCAAAGACGGTACCGTCCATGGCTCGCGATTGATCGGCCAGCAGTTCGCCGGCGAGAAGTATTTTCATCCGCGGCCTTCCGCAGCAGGCGCGGGATACGATGCGGCGAGTTCCAGTGGCAGCAATTTCGGACCGACTTCGGAGAAGCTCCGCAACGCAGTTAAAGATCGCATCGCCGCTTATCGCACGGCGAACGGACTGAAGGAGTCCGACGCAGTTCCCGCCGATGCGGTGACCGCTTCGGCCAGCGGACTTGATCCGCACATCAGCGTTCGCAACGCGGAACTTCAGGTGGCGCGTGTGGCGACGGCACGCGGATTGACGAAAGACGCTGTGCTGGCGCTGGTCCGTGCGTCCACGGAAACCGCTGACGTTGGCATTCTCGGAGAACCCCGAGTGAACGTCCTCACGTTGAACCTGCTGCTCGACAAAGGTGGAGAGCCAAAATGAACTCGCTCAATCTCATTCTGGTCATGGCCTACTTGATTGGCGGTTCGCTGCTGATCGGATGGATTCTGCACTGGCTCCTGCGGCATTTCGGAGGTCCGGGCAATGAGAAATGAATTGATCATTCTGGTGATCTGGCGCGCTTCATTCCGCGCGAACCGAAGCAGACATTGTTTGACCCGTATCCATGTCGATGACGTTTGACGCGAATCATGCGTCTGCGCAGCAGCGCAGCGGCGAGGTTTAACTCTGAATTCACCGTGAATTCCACTACGCTCCAACCGTGACCGAAAGCATCCGGCCCAATCCAGACGCCCTGCTGGCCGCCATCCAGATGGAAACGACGCGGCAGGAACGCGGCCGGCTCAAGGTCTTCCTCGGCATGAGTCCGGGTGTGGGCAAAACCTTCGCCATGCTCGAAGCCGCCCGCCGCGAACTCGCCGCTGGCAAAGACGCCGTCATCGGCTACGTCGAAACTCATGGCCGCACCGAGACCGATGCGCTCACTCGTGGCATTCCGGCTATCCCACGGGCGAAGGTGGAGTATCGCGGCATTGCACTGGAGGAACTGGACCTCGATGCCGTCCTCGCGCGGCGGCCACGGCTCGCGCTCGTCGATGAACTCGCTCACTCCAATGCGCCCGGCTCGCGCCATCCCAAACGCTGGCAGGACATCCAGGAATTGCTCGCCGCCGGAATCGATGTTTTCACGACGCTCAACGTTCAACACATCGAAAGCCGCGCCGACACTGTTCGTCAGATCACGGGCGCGGAAGTTCGCGAGACGATTCCCGACAGCATCCTCGACGCTGCAGTATTGGAACTGGTCGATCTTCCTCCTGCGGAACTGATCCGCCGATTGCAGGAAGGCAAAGTCTATCTGCCCGATCGCGCCGCTGCGGCGGCGCAAAATTTCTTTCGCGAAGGCAACCTGACTGCGTTGCGCGAGATCGCGCTGCGGCTCGTTGCGGATCACGTGGGCGCGGACACACGCGAATATCGCGGAACCCAGCCCGGCGCCGGAGCCTGGAAAACCGGGCATCGCCTGCTGGTCGCCGTTGGACCAGGGCCGTTGTCCGAATCGCTCATCCGCTGGACGCGGCGCATGGCCGACGGCTTGCGCTGTCGATGGCTCGCTGTTCACGTGGAAAGCCCGCGGCCGATGTCTGAGACCGCTCAGGTGCAGCTCGTCAAAAATCTTTCCGCGGCCCGCGAACTCGGGGCCGAAGTGATCACCACGTCGGACGAAGATCTCGTGCGTGGATTGCTGCGCGTGGCGCGCGAGCAAAACGTGACGCAGATCGTTGTCGGCAAGCCGGGCGGTGGCCGCTGGTTTGACTGGCTTCGCGGCCGCCGTTTTCTCGGCCGTTTGTTGCGGGAGAGTGGCGACATCGACCTGCACGTTGTGCGTGCGGACAAGGCTTTCGCCAGTGACGCCGCGTTCTGGCGGCCGGCACTCGAGTCCCGGGTGTCGCAATACCTTTTTGCAGCAGGCGCGATCGCTGCCACGGGCGTCATCAACCTTGGCCTCATGCAGCTGGCGGGCCCGCGCGTTCCCGGATTGGTGTTCCTGCTGGCGATTGTGTTTCTGGCGCTCAAGGTCGGTCGTGGCCCGGTGCTGTTGGCCGGGGCGTTGAGTGCGCCGGCCTGGAACTTCTTCTTCCTTTCGCCGCGGTTCACGCTTGAGATCACGAGCCTCGAAGATGGGGTGCTTTTTGGCACTTACTTCATCGTGGCGCTCATTCTGGGCCAGCTCGTCTCGCGAATCCGCGCCCAGGAACTCGCCGAACGCCGCCGCGAGGAACGCACGTCCGCGTTGTACGATCTCACGCGTGATCTGGCCGAAGCGGGTTCGCGCGACGAGGTCGTCTGGCATCTCCTCGCCCAAATCAACCGCCTGTTTGCCGCGCCCGTTGCGGTGTGTCTTGCGGCAGGAGGGAAGCTGGTGCCGCATCCGGACAACAGCCTGGTGCTGACCGACAAGGAAACGAGCGTGGCCGATTGGGCCTTTCGCCAGGGCAGGGCGGCGGGACGATTTACGGACAATTTGCCCGCCGCGGTGGCGTTGCACCTGCCGCTCGCCACCGAACGCAAGGCGTTTGGCGTTCTGGCCATCGGGCTGGAAGGCAAGACGCTCACGATAGCCCAGCGCGATTTGCTGGAGACCTTCGCGCGGCAGGCAGCGCTTGTGCTGGACCGCGTCGAGCTGCGCAATGCGACGGAACAGGCACGGTTGTTCGCAGAGTCCGAACGCTTGAGCCGCGTGCTGCTGAATTCCATTTCGCACGAACTCAGAACGCCGCTCGCCGCCAGCACCAGCGCCACCAGCGCGCTGATCGCAGCGGAGAGCGCTGCGCCGGAACAGCGCCGCGCGTTGATCGGCGAAATTCAGGAAGCCAACGCGCGGTTGAATCGCATCGTCAGCAACCTGCTCGATGTGGCGCGGCTCGAATCGGGGAAGGTGGTTCCGCGAATGGATTGGAACGATCTTCGCGACGTGGCGCAAACGGCGCTGCGCGAACTCCAGCGTGAGTTGAGCAAGCACCCGGTCACGCTCTGCCTTCGTCCGGAACCATTGCTGGCGCGCTGCGACTTCTCCCTGCTGCAACACGCCCTGGCAAACTTGCTGGTGAACGCCGCATGTCATACGCCGCCGGGAACCAGCATTGAACTGAAGGCGGAGCTGCGCGATGGCTCGGCTGCGCTGGTTGTGGCGGATCGCGGTCCTGGGATTGCACCTGAGTTGTTGCCGCGAATTTTCGACAAGTTCGTCCGCTCGCCCAGCGCGCCCGCGGGCGGGAGCGGACTCGGGCTCACGATTGCGAAAGGATTTATTGAAGCGCAGGGCGGCACCATCGCGGCTGCCAATCGTCCCGGTGGCGGAGCGGAGTTTGCGCTGACGCTGCCGGCCACGGGAACCATCGAACCGAACATTCAACAATGAACATTCAACCTCCAACTTCCAACAGGCCGAAGCCGTGGGCATTGAATGTTTCGAGTTCAATGTCGAATGTTCCCAAGCGTTTGTTTCGCACGTGAAGTGCAATTGACCCATGTCCTCGGAATCCAAACCCACCGCCAGCGCCCTGGTGATCGACGACGAACCGCAGATTCGCCGGTTGCTGCGAATCACCTTGGAAGGAAACGGCTATCGCGTCATCGACGCGACCAACGGGCAGAACGCCCTCGCTCAGGCGAAGGAATTCAC
>CAMLLE010000404.1 GCA_946480555.1 uncultured Verrucomicrobia subdivision 3 bacterium | reverse complement strand
GAAGGAAACCACCAGCGCCAGCGAGCAATGAATCAAATTGCGCAGCATCATCGCCGCGATGGACGAGGCGATGATCAAACCGGCAATGATGGCAAAACCAATGGTCATGTTCGTCAATCAGCAAACCGATACGTGCGGCGGCCGATGCCACGACGCTCCAGCAAACCCCGGCCGAGCAACACATACGCACCAATCACAAGAACCGAGCAGGCAATCCAGCGGGCCGCCATCGGCAGCGGTTGCATGAAATGCCAGACCGCGGCAGCCAGAATGTTCAGCAGCGTCATCGGCAGCATAAACTTCCACGCGAAGTTCATGAGTTGATCCTGGCGCAGGCGTGGCAAGGTTCCGCGCACCCATATGAACACCGCGATGAGTGCGACGAGTTTGAGGAAGAACCACGCCCAGCTCGGGATGAAGCTGAGGAACGCAAACGGCGGATGATAACCGCCGAGGAACAGGGTGATGCCCAACCCACTCACCGCGAACAGCCCGAGGTATTCGCCGAGGAAGAACAGCGCGAACTTGAAGCCCGAATATTCGATGTAGTAACCGGCGATGATCTCCGATTCGCCTTCCGGCAAATCGAACGGCGAGCGATTCGACTCCGCTGTTGCGGCAATCATGAAAAGCACAAAACCGGCGAAGCCCCAGGGCGTGAAGAGGTGCCAGTTCGCCAGACCGTTGGTGAACCCGGCCTGCGCCTTCACGATGTCCACCAGCGACAGCGAGCCGACGATCATGATCACCGTGACGCTGGAAAGAATCAGCGGGATTTCGTAGCTGATCATCTGCGCGATCGCGCGCATGGCGCCAAGAAGCGAGTATTTGTTGCGGCTCGCCCAACCGGCCATGAAAACCGAGAGCTCCATCACGGCGCTGGTGGCGAAGAAGAACAGCACGCCGGCATCGAAATCGACGAGAGTCATGTTGCGGCCGACGGGCAGCAACGCGAGCACGAGGAACGGCGGCACCACGAGCACGAGCGGCGCGATGAAGTGAACCACCTTGTCAGCCGTCCGCGGAACGAGGTCTTCCTTGATCAGCGCTTTGATGCCGTCCGCCGCCGGCTGCAAAAAGCCGAAGGGCCCGACGCGATTCGGGCCCATGCGGTTTTGAATTCTTCCGAGTCCTTTGCGCTCGAGAATCGTGGTTACGGCAAACAATGACGCAAACACGCCCATGAGCGCAGCGATGGATACGACGACCGATACGTACGGCTGCCATGGCTCCGGCGCGAAGCCGACAAGCCAGTGTTTCAGCGATACAAAAATCTGGTCGATTGATTCAGACATTTTCAAAGTCCGCCAGGTACAGACCCGCGGCGAAGTTTAATCGGGAATTGATTCCAGCGGCATTGGATTGGCCGCGCAGCCGGGTTGCCGCGAGCGGCGAAATTACGCATCTGGTTTTGGCGAGACCAGAAGAAAAGTCTCCGCGAGGATCGTGTGAACGACGAACCTCACAGTTCGGAACCAGCCACGGAGTGGCGACAGACAGTAGCCCACGGCGCAAGCCGTGGGTGAAAACGCGTCGAGGAACGAGCCGCGGAGCGGCGAAAGAAACGCCTTCGAGAGCTGACCTTTCGCCCCTCCGGGGCTTCACACATTTAATTTGACGAACCCACGGCTCGCGCCGTGGGCTACTAGCTGACGCTGCTCCGCAGCTATTCCTCGTGACGGACGCAAACAACTGCAATGCCGCTGATGTGTGCGAGCGTTCCCGCGCGTTTTCGTGGCGCGGACGGCGCTGAGCCACATTGCTACCTTCGCAGAGGCCGCAACTGCCATCGGAACTGGAGCCATCGGAACTCATGTCGCGGCGGCTGCGGGCGCGGGTTTGGGCGCAGCAGCAGGAGCGGCCGGTTTCGGGGCGGTGGCGGCTTTCGCCTTGGCTTCCGCATCAGCCTTCGCCTTCGCGGCCGCCTTCGCTTTTTCCGCGGCGAGGTTTGCGTCGGACTCGGCGGCGTCGGTTGGATGAATTTTGCGGTAATGCTCGTTCGACTTCGCGAGCTGATGCTTATCCACGAGCAGGCCCTTGAAGCGGTCCGTGTTCGCGAGTTCAAATTCCGTGTCCATCTTGATCGACTCGAACGGACACACTTCCGCGCAAATACCGCAGCTCATGCAGACGGAGATGTCGATGTCGAACGTGGCCGGATAGAACTGCATCTGGTTCTTGTAGTCCGCCTTCTTGTCCTTGCTCTTGACGATGTAGATGCACTTCGGCGGACATTCCTTCTCGCAAATCTGGCACGCGACGCAGCGCAGGCCTTTCATCGGATCTTCGCCGTCGTAAACGAGAAACGGAAACTGGCGCGTGGCTTCCGGGAGCTTCTGCCGTTGCTCCGGATACTCAATGGTCGGCAGCCGCTCCTCGGAAACGTAGCTTCCGAAGAAGTTCTTGGCGGTGACCGCCATGCCTTTGATGATCGCTTCGCCTAACATGCTTCCAAAAGAAAAGTTCCAAGTTCCAAGTTCCAAGTTCCGAATTCCCCGCGAGACATTCCCAGCCGCCATTGAAGCTTAAAGCTTGGAACTTCTTTGGAACTTGGAATTTCGAGCTTGGAACTTTTCATCGATCCACCTCGCCCAGCACAATATCCACGCTGCCGAGGATGATGATAATATCGCCCACGTTGTGCCCGATGCACATGTCCTCGAGGATGGTCAGGTTGATGAAGCTCGGCGGACGCACGCGGTACCGATACGGATTCGGCGAGCCATCGCTGATCAGGTAGAAACCGAGTTCACCCTTCGGCGCTTCAATACGGCCGTAAGCTTCGCCTGCCTTCGGACGGAAGCCGCGCAGCTTCGCTTTGGGATCAATGATCGGCCCAGCCGGAATGTCCTTCAGCGCCCGGTTCAAGATCTTGATCGATTCGCGCATTTCGAGAACGCGCATCATGTAACGATCGTAAACGTCGCCGTGCTCGCCGAGCGGCACCTTGAATTCAAAGCGATCGTAGATGCCGTACTTGTCCACCTTGCGAACGTCGTAGTTCACGCCGCTGGCGCGGAGCATCGGACCGGTGATGCTGGCGCTGATTGCCAGTTCGCGCGGCAGCACGCCGACCTTTTGCGTGCGCGCCATGATGATTTCGTTTTCGGTGAGCAGCGTGTCGAACTCGTCCAGAAACGCGGGAAACCCATCCACAATCTTCTGCACCTCAGCGAGCCAGCCGTCCGGCGCGTCGCAGCGAAGCCCGCCGAAGCGCATAAAGTTGCACATCATCCGCGCGCCGCTGATGGATTCAAAAAGATCGAGCACCTTCTCGCGTTCGCGGAATGCATACATGAGCGGCGTGCCCATGGCACCCATGTCCTGCAACAGGAAGCCGCAAAGCGAGGCGTGATTCTGCAGGCGCGTAAGCTCGGCGAGAATGACGCGCAGGTATTCGGCGCGTTCGGGCACTTGCAGCCCGGCGAGCTTCTCCACCGAGAGGCAATACGCCCAGTTGTTCGTCATCGAGCAGAAGTAGTCGAGACGGTCGGTGTAAGGAATCGAAGACAGGTAGCTCGTGCCCTCGGCGATCTTCTCGTGATTGCGATGCAGGTAACCGAACACCGGCTTCAGCTTCACAATGCGTTCGCCGTCCAGCACCACATCCATCCGGAACACGCCGTGCGTGGACGGATGTTGCGGCCCCATTGAAATCTCCAGGAGTTCGCCATCAAGGGCACCGTTGCCGCGTTTGGGCAACACGGTGAAATTCCGCGCCGACTCAGCCTGCATCTCGAGATGAGGACTCACGATTTCACCTCACCGGGATAATGCGCCTTCGCGCGGTCCAGCACTTCATCGTGCGGCGTCGGCTCGTATTCGAAATCGTCCGGCTCCACGTAATCCTTCCGCATCGGATGATCCTTGAACTCGTCCCACATCAGGATTCGCCGCAGGTCGGGATGCCCTTCGAAGACGATGCCGTAAAGGTCGTAGATCTCGCGTTCCTGCAGTTCAGCTCCGCGCCAAAGTGGCGTAAACGATGGCAGCTTCACATCCGTGCGATCCGGCGTGCGGACGCGGAGAAGCTCGTCGGCGAGAAACTGCCCGCTCAGTGGGC
>CAMLLE010000403.1 GCA_946480555.1 uncultured Verrucomicrobia subdivision 3 bacterium | reverse complement strand
ATCGATGTGGCGTCTGCGGAAACGAGCTGTGGATTCGAACCTGCGGATCAGCTCACGGCCGAGAAGATTTTTGAACGGCGCTGGGCGCTCACGCTCCTGGACCAGGTGCTGCGGCGGTTGCGCTCCGAATACGTGGCCGACGGCAAGGAACCGCTTTTCGAGCAGCTCAAGCACACGCTTACCGAAGCCAGCCGGGCCTTGCCTTACGCTCAAATCGCCGCGCAGCTGAACACCAGCGAAGGTGCAATCAAAGTGGCGGTGCATCGCTTGCGTCAGCGGTATCGCGAACTGCTTCGCGCGGAAATCGCCAGCACCGTGGCCGGGCCGGAGGAAGTGGACGATGAAATCCGGAATCTCTTTGCGGCGCTTGCCGGATAGTGGGGCAGGCTTCCAGCCCGCCGGAATCGGACCCTCGTTAATCCGTAACCTTTGAACCGCCTTGCTTCAGTAATGGGTGAGATGAACACGTTTGAACCGAGTCTTGCGGCAATGATTGGCGGCTGGGAACTGCTCTTCATTTTGCTGGCAATGATGGTCCTTCTGATTGCCGTGGCGGGTGCCGTGGCATTGGGCATCTGGCTCGTCAGAAAATATTCAGCTCCGCCTGCCGCCGCTCACAAACCGCCCGTTACGGAGAAAACCGAAGTTCTCCGCCGCTGCCCGAAATGCGGATCGACGTTGCGCGCGGATGTTCCGGAAGGACTTTGCCCCACGTGCCTGCTGCAGCAAGGAATCGCCACCGAAGCCGGGCCGCAAAACCAGCCTGCGTTCACGCCGCCCACGCTCGAGGAACTGGCGAAGTTGTTTCCGCAACTGGAAATCATCAGCGCGATCGGAAAAGGCGGCATGGGCGCGGTTTACAAGGCTCGGCAACCGGCGCTCGATCGATTTGTCGCGTTGAAAATCCTCGCGCCAAATCCATCCAATGAACTCGATTTCGGCAGCCGCTTTTCCCGCGAAGCCAGAGCGCTGGCGCGGCTGAGTCATCCGAACATCGTCGCGGTTTACGACTTCGGCCAGATCAATGGGCTCAGCTATTTCATCATGGAATTCGTGGACGGCCCGAACCTGCGGCAGGTGCAGCAGGCGGGGAAACTTGCGCCAAAGGAGGCGTTGGAAATCATCCCGCAGATTTGCGCGGCACTGCAGTTCGCCCATGACGAAGGCATCGTGCATCGGGACATCAAACCCGAGAACGTCCTGCTCGACCGCAAAGGCCGGGTGAAGATCGCGGACTTCGGACTGGCGAAGATTCTCGGCCAGGAGCCCAAGGATTTCCGGCTCACGGGCGCGCGCGACGTGATGGGCACGCCGCATTACATGGCGCCAGAACAAGTCGAGAAACCGCAGGAGGTGGATCATCGCGCAGACATCTATTCGCTCGGCGTCGTGTTCTACGAAATGCTGACGGGCGAATTGCCGCTGGGAAAGTTCGCGCCACCATCGCAGCGAGTGCAAGTGGACGTGCGCTTGGATGATGTCGTTTTGCGCGCGTTGGAAAAGGAGCCGGCACGCCGTTATCAGCAAGCGAACGAGTTCAAGACGCGGGTGGAAACCGTGGCGAGCGGCGGCAGGGTTGAAGATTCGTTCAAAGCAGTTCCGCGGGATCAGGCGTTTGGGAAATTGAGCATCGCCGCGTTGGGACTCTTCGGTGTGGGCGTTTTGGGAACGTTGTTTCTCATGGCGCTTTCGACGCGACACGGGACGGCGCTGGTATTCGGAGCCGTGGCGATCATCGCCGCGCTGGTTGCGGCCGTGATCGGGTGGCGCGAAAAGGCGTGCCGCATTTTCATATACGGTACGGGCGCGTTGACGGTGCTGGCGTTCGCCGCGTTCGGCGTCATGGCGCTAGTGATCAATCCCATCCGTGCTCAACACGCGCGCGAGGGTGCCGAGCGCGAAGAACAGCGGCTGGAACTGCTCGCCAGCCAGCATCGGGCAGCAAGGGAAGAAATTCCCCAAGCGGCAAGCGTCACCAATTCACCCCCACCCGCCGTGCCGCCAGTTACTACACTGAATCCTGAGCCGGTTCCGGCGCCTCCGCTTGAACCCATTCCGGCCCCCGCGCCCGCCGCTGCACCCGTGGCTCTGCCGCCGACCAATGTGGCCATCGCTGTCGCTCTGCCACCAGTCGCGCCGGATCCGAAACCGGCAGCACCTGAACCCACAATCACATCCACTCACGAGCCGCAGGTTGAACTGCCAATCCTCGGTGTCGAGACGCTGCGTGTGCCGCGCCGGAATGTGGAGTTTCTCATCCGCCGCGCCACCGTGCGGACGGGACGCAACTTCGAAATCTGGAATCGAACTCCGCGGCGCAATCGCGAACCGGAGTTGCGCCGCAATGTCGTGCGCAGGCCGCTGATTCTTGTTTCTGATTCACCGCGGCCCAAGCCTGTCCAGGCGGAGGTGTTTTGGCTTCCGACGGAGCGCAGGTTCTACGTGCAGTGGGATCGCGTGGGCTCGACGAACTTGCATTATTACGGTCCTTTCGATGGCGAGCCGGAGAGCGTGCTGAAACGCGCAGTGCCATCGCCGGAACAGGTTTCACGCGAACTCACGGCGCGGCTCGCGGCTGCCGAGGAGATCGTCATGTTTTCCGAACGCGATACCACACTGGCCGGCATTGCTGAGGACGCAGCGAATGAAGGTGAAGTGGCGCTGGTGAAACGCAGTCTCGACCGGATGACATCCTTTTCCGCTCGCGACGATGCCGCGACTCGGGCTGCCGGGAAGCTGGCGGAAAAGGGACAATCTGCGGAAGCCTTCGAAATCATTGGGCGATCCATGACGGCGTTCTCCAAGCGTGACGCCGCGCTGGCCGGCATTGTCGAAGAGGCGGCGGCGGACGGCGACACTGCACTGGTGAAACGCATCCTCCGCGAGATGACTTCATTTTCCGTCCGCGACGACGCCACGTGCCGGGCGGCGCGGAAACTGGCGGCCAACGGACAGCGCGCGGATGCGCTGGAAATCTCACGCACGATCACCTCATTTTCCACCCGCAGCGAAATGCTGCGGGAACTGGCGCGGTAAAACTCACGTATCAAATATGAAACACGCACCCATCTGCATCGGACTGGGCCTGGCTTTGCTCGGCACCGGCTGCATTCACCACGAGCAAACCGTTTATCGGGACGTCGAACGCACGCCGGTCGAATTCGAGAGCGACAGCGCCGCGCGGTTGTTTTACGAAACGCTGTCCAAGCGCGGCACGTCGAATCGGACGGAAAGCACGACGGAAGTGGCGCTGCCAATCGTGTTCTCGCATGAACGCAAAGTGCGGCCCGGCCGGAACGTGGAGTTCAATCAAGCCGTCGCCATCTGCGATTCGAACAAGGACGGAAAGATCACTGAGCTCGAAGCGCGCATTTACGCGAACCAGAAGGAGTGAGAGAAAGGCGCCCGCTTCAGTCGGCAGAGCGAACGAGCGGCTGAAGTTTCACCACCAGTCCGGCAGGAAGACGTTTCAGTTTTTCATCCATGCCGGTGCAGACGTGCTGCGTCTCGGCCAGCAGGATCAACGTGGCGTCCTGCCGCGTGATGCGATAGGCGAAGTTCAGCCGCACGCGTTCCGCGACGGTGGGCCAGACTTCGATCTTCAGCACGTCATCGTAGCGTGCTGGAGATTTGTAGCGCAGGCGGCATTCCACCACGGGAAAGATCGTGTCCTGTTCCTGCAATTGGAGAAATGGGAATCCCAGTTCACGAAAGAATTCGCCGCGCGCCGCTTCCAGCAAATCCAAATAGCGCGCGTAGTAGATGTGATTTCCCACCGTGCATTCCGCGTAGCTGACGCGATGCGTGTGGATGAAGGGCGCGTTCGACATGCCGCAGCTTAGGTGTGGCAGCGGGATTTGCCCAAGCTGTATCTCAAAAACCGGGCGCGGCAGCCCCGCCTTCAGACAGGCCGAGGTGAGCGTATTGGCCATCAGCATCGCGATGGTCATCGGGCCGACGCCGCCGGGCACCGGCGTGATCGCGCCTGCCGCCTTCGCGGCTTCGCCGTAGTCGACATCGCCGACCAGCCTGTGCTTGCCCTCGCCCTTTTCCGGCGCGGGTACCCGGTTGATGCCGACGTCGAT
>CAMLLE010000402.1 GCA_946480555.1 uncultured Verrucomicrobia subdivision 3 bacterium | reverse complement strand
TGTCTTAGCGGGTGCGACCGGAGGAAGTGAATTGGACCGCTGAACTAAGACATTTCTAAGACATTTTCGAGAGGGAGTGTTGAAAAGTGGTGGCAGGACCCGGAATCGAACCGGGGACACAAGGATTTTCAGTCCTCTGCTCTACCAACTGAGCTATCCTGCCAGCCAAGGGCGCAATATTGAACTGAGCTTTCGCGCCCAACGCAAGAGTCTTTCTGAAAATTTCTTTCTGAAAATTTCGCGTTGAACGAAACTTACGCTGTCACGCTGCAAAACCTGCCGGCGATTCCGGGCGAAACGGTTTGGGCGTCGCACCTCACCATCGGTCCGACGCCAACTATTTGCCATCCGCTTCGCACTGGGGTTTACCCCGCGAAACAGTAGGGCCATTGCCTACTCCAAAATCCAAGCTTCGCGTCCCTACGATTCAACCGTGTGAAGATTGAACCGAACCACATTTCCGGCCCGGCCCACGGGATCTTTCTGTCGATCGGAATCATCGCCTGGAACGAAGAACGCGCGATTCAGTCGCTGCTTGATTCTTTGTTTGAGCAAAATCTTTTCGCCGAGTTTTCGCGGCGGGGGCTGCGTTGCGAGATCGTGGTCGTCGCGAACGCTTGCCAGGATCGCACGGTTGAAGTTGCGCAGGGGATGTTTAACCGGATTTCGCGGCAGCATCCGCATGCGGGGACAATCAGCGGACGCGTTGTCCATCTGGCGCAGCGTGGGAAGATCAATGCCTGGAACGAATGCGTGCATTCGTTGTCAGCCCGCGATGCTCGTTATCTCATGTTCATGGACGCTGACATCGTGATACACAATCGTGAAACGCTTTGGAACATGGTCCAGACGCTGGAAACGAGCCCGGAAGCGCGCGTGTCGGTCGATGTTCCGCGAAAGGATCTGGAGTTCAAACACACGAAGACATTCCGCGACCGGCTATCGCTCGCAGTTTCGCGGCTGACGCGCGCCTCTTCCGCACAGTTGTGCGCGCAGCTTTACTGCATACGTTCCGAGACAGCGCGGAACATCTATCTCCCGCATGATCTCACCGCGTGCGACGACGGATTCATCAAGTCGCTGGTCTGCACGGATTTTCTGGCCCATGGCGTATGGCCTGTCCGAATTGAAACGGCGCGCAACGCATCGCATACGTTCGAGGCATACACTTCGTTCCGCAGCATTTTCAAGAACCAGAAGCGCCAGGCGATCGGGCAGACGATGGTTCACTTGCTGATCGACGATTACCTGAAACGCCTGCCTGCTTGGGAACGTTCGAAACTGGCCGACACATTGCGGAAGAAGGACCAGGAAGATCCCGACTGGCTCAAATATCTGGTGCGGGATCACCTGCGGCGGAAACGTTTCTTCTGGCGGCTGTATCCGGGAATGCTGAGCCATCGGTTCAAACGGTTGAGAAAACTGAGCTGGCGGCAACGGTTGCTCGCTCTGCCCGCAGTCCTGGGGGGAACTTTGATCGCCCTTGCAGCGAACTTCGCCGCGTATCGATTCTTGAAAGCCGGACTGACGAGTTATTGGCCACGCGCGGAACGTCAGACAGTTCAGCCGCTCGGTCTTTCAGGCGAAGTCCCCTCGCTCGCGCGGGTGAAAGTGCAATAGCCTGGACGAGTCAGTTCAGACGCGGTTGGCCGGCTGGTCATGGAAACCAAATACATCATTGCGATTGCGTATCTATCCGTCGCCACGATGGGGGGAACGATCGCTGCCTGCATTTCGCAAAGACTGCGCGACTTGATGTTTTTCGTGCTGGTGATGATGGCGGCCATGACGGACCGCTGGGATGTGAACTTCGTCAGTCGCGAATGGTATCGCGGCACCACCACGGGGTTCGAGGTTTCACTCGTGGACACGATTTCGCTCAGCCTTCTGGCGGCCTGTTTTCTCGTTCCGCGTCCTGGAGAACGCCGCTTCTACTGGCCGGCTGGGCTCGGCTGGATTCTGCTCTTCCTCGGCTTCACCGCCGCGTGCGTCGCAATCGCCGAACCCAGGCTGTTCGGCATGTTCTCGATTCTGAAACTGCTGCGAGGATTGGTGATGTTTCTCGCTGTGGCCCTCTACGTTCGCAGCGAGCGCGAGTTGCGGATTTTTCTTTGGGCGCTGGCGGCGATCGTCTGCTATCAGGGGTTTCTGGCGTTCGAGCAGCGTTATCGCTTCGGCATTCACCGTGTCTTCGCCGATCTCGATGCGCCCAACAGCCTTTCGATGTTCATGTGCACCGCCGCACCGGTGTTTGTGGCGGCGATCAATTCCAATCTGTCGCGAGTGCTCAAGCTCGCTTGCGGCGCCGGAATATGTTTTGCCGCGCTGGCCGTGTTGCTAACGATCTCGCGCACGGGAGTTGTTACGCTTGGATGCGTGCTGCTCGGCGCATTGCTGTGCACGATGACCTGGAAATTCACGGCAAAGAAGGTGTTGATTGGAACGCTGGTCATCGCCGCGGTGGGCGGCGCGCTGGCCAAATCGTGGGAATCGCTCAGCTCACGTTTCGGCGAGGCCACGTTGGCCGAGGAATACAAGAACGCACGCAGCCAGGGCCGCGGTTATTACATTCGCATTGCTTTGATGATGTCCGAGGAACATTGGCTCGGCGTGGGTCCCAACAACTGGTCGTTCTGGGTCAGCAACAAGTACGGTCCGCGTCTCGGATACAAGTTCGCGCCCTATCCAAGCACCGATCGCGAACCCAAGTTCAAAGTCGAAGCCGATGCCAATGTGGACGATCCCCAGGCCGCACCGGCGCATAGTCTGGGCGCGCTCACACTTGGTGAGATGGGCTGGGCGGGCCTTGCCATCATGCTCGTGCTCTGGGTCCGCTGGTTTCAGTTGGGGGCTTATTTTCTTTTTCCGCGCATCGATGACCCAATGCAGCGGGTGGGGGTGGGCATTCTCTTCGGTCTTTGCGGAAACTTCCTCCAAAGCCTCACTGAATGGGTGTTCTATCAATCGGCGATTTTCTACCTGGTAAACATTCTCCTCGGCGTGCTGGCGAGCCTTTACTGGCTGAAACGCCAGGCCCGTCTCGCGGCTAAACATAAAGCTGCCTGGGATGATCGGTCGGAAGAGGAAGTGGCCGATGCTGAAATCGAAGAAGAGTATGCGCGTCCTTCACCTGCTTAGAAAATACGATCCAGCTCAATGGGGTGGAACGGAAACGGCGATTCAGCGCTTGTTCCACGGCTTGCGCGAGCACGACGTCGAATCCGTGGTGTTCTGTCCCGCGCTCGACCGGGAACCCGCGCATGATCCGCTGCGCGACAGCGGCTGCCGCGTGGAACGTTTTCGAGCCTTCGTGCCGATCCTCGGAATTTCTGAACAGCGCAAACGCCAGTTGATTTCAGTGGGCGGCAACCTGATGTCCTTTGATCTTTTCTCGGCGCTGAAGCGCGAACGCGACGTTTCGGTGATCCACACGCACACGCTGGGACGCATTGGTGCGATTGCCAAGACGGCCGCGAAACGCCGGCGCGTGCCGTTCGTGGTGACCATCCACGGCGGCGTTCTGGATCTGCCGCAACACATCAAGGACGACTTCAACAAGCCGATTGGCGGCTGGGAATGGGGCCGGTTGTTTGGACTCCTGTTTCAATCGCACCGGCTTTTTCCCGAAGCGGATGCAATCCTCACCTGCAACGCGAATGAAGCACGGCTGTTGCAGGAGAAATATCCGGAGAAGCGCATTGTCGTTCAACCGCACGGCGTGCCGTTGGAGCTTTATCAACCCGACTATCGCGACCCGGCATTGAAGGCGTTTCCGCAAATTCACGGAAAGCAGGTGCTGCTTTGCATGGGGCGAATCGATTCGGTGAAAAACCAGAAGTGGCTGGTCGAACAAGCACCGCGTTTTCTGAGGAAGCATCGGCGCGCGATGCTGGTGTTGGCGGGCGCCATCACCGACGAAGTGTATGGGCGCGAACTTCAGCAGCGGATTGATTCGCTCGGTTTGCGCGAGCGCATTTTGCTGACCGGCGGTTTGCCGCCGGCAGATCCCCGGCTGATTGGTCTTCTGCAGCAAGCCGAGGCGCTGCTAGTGCCTTCGCAATCGGAGACCTTCGGACTGGTGATCCTG
>CAMLLE010000401.1 GCA_946480555.1 uncultured Verrucomicrobia subdivision 3 bacterium | reverse complement strand
GAAGTTGGCATCCACTTTGGTTGCGGTTTTCGCCGCATTGGGCCCAAGCGTTCAAAGCGGACATATGCCCGGGTCCAAGGGAATGTTGGCGTCAACAGGATCCGCAAAACCGTGGCGGCAATTCACCAGCGGGATTCCGCTACCGTCCGGCGTCGGCTGCTCGGTAGAAGCGCTGGGCACTAGTGTGCAAGGTCGCCGAATCCGAGAAAGAATTTGTCCAACTCGGCAGCGAGGGAATGTGCAGGAGGGGGCGCCAAGCAGTGACGTTCAGATCGGCGATGTGTTCGATTCGGTATTCGCGCCCAGGCGTGCCAATCAGCGTCGGGCCGCGGATGCTCGAGAGGGAGCTTCAATCCGCAGTTGCGGCGGCGGAGGCTCACAAACCACATCCAAAACGATGGCGTCGGACAGGCCGTTGACCTGAATCCCGTTCGTCCCCGTCATGGACCAGGATTTCTGCGCCAGTCTGCTGCCATTGACACTGCTGCATATCCACACGCGCGTCGTGCGGAAATCCCAGAGCGGTTGAACCCGCTGCGGAAATATTGTTGCCGAAACGGTCGCTCCCGGCCGGTCGATGTTCACGCGAAGGTTGTTGGGTGAAATCCGCTGGATCGCCATGGCGATGCGATTGGTTCCGCTGACCTGCTCATCATCGAACCAGTAGTGTTCATTCCACAAACGCGTGGTCACGCGGTCCGATTTTGCATCCCAGCTTCGTAATGCTTCCCCCCACGGCCCGCAGGCCACGAAACCGAATTGAGGCAAGTTCGTCCGAGTTCCCACTTCGAAGTGGTTCGTTCCGAAATTCGCAATGATCGTCGTGTTATCAGACCACTCCGTCTTCTGTACAAGGCGATCCTGCGTAAGAAACGAGTGGCTGATCATTTCCTTGTCGGCGAGCGCTTCGAGAATTTTGCAGGTGTTGCGATAGCTTTGCAGCCAACGCTGGCGCTGACCGAATCCGTTGTTGAAGAATTGGGAGCCGGATTCAGAGCTGGACGTGCCGTTCACCATGAATACGGCGGGCGTGCCGTAAAGGACATTCATGCAATCCTTCTGTTCCTGATAACGCGCGTCGAAACGGTGGCAGATGTCATTGCCGTCCCATGGATACCAGCTTGCGATCGCGCAATCGTGAAACACCAACTGCCACAGCGGAACCCGGACGGCAGGGTTGATCGCCCAGTTGTCGTAAGTATTCCAAAGCGCGGCGTTCGTGCCGCGCGCGCTGGGAAAGGTTACGTCCGGCCAGGGCCAGAACCAGCTGCCGACGCCATGAAAAATTTCCGTGTAAGGGACCTGATAATATTTTCCCAGTTCCGCGCCGTTGATCAGTCGCAGATCTTCAGCCAGCCAGCGGTAGAATGCCGTGCTGTCACTCACCCAATCCGTACGCGTTTTTGGATGACTCGGATCGAAACACTCCAGCGTTGAGCCGCCACCGTCGGGACCGTTGTCGTGACCGAGAATATTCTGCGTCATTTGATCGATGTAACGCGCGGTCGCGGGAATTACATTGATTCGCGGGGGAATGATTCTTTGAGCCGTGGATCGGAAAAACTCCGAACAACGCGCGCCCCAGCTTCCGATCTCAAAGATGGCGCCGGACGCCGTCCTGACGCACTCATTCGAAGTGATGTGATAATTTTGATACGACTGCGTTCCGCCATCGACCGGCCCGGCGGTGTAGTAGTCGTATTCGTCGGCGATGAATCCCGAGTTCGTGACTGCGGCGAGCGAATGGTTCACCTGATCCCAGCGTTCCACATGAAAGAACGCCTTCGCGACTCCCAGCGCTTTCAGGGTCTGTGGCGGGAGATGCCCGTAAAAATCCCACAGAATCGGCGCGCCGTAGAGGTTCGTGATCTGCGGCCGGCTCAGCGCTTTTTCACTCAATGTCCGGAGCAGTCCCTCTTCTTTGGCGCGTTCTCGGAACGCTTTTGCGAGTGCGACGTAGCCGCCGTTTGCCGTGAAGCGATAGGTCATGGAGCGCGTGTAGCCGAACCGGCCCTTCTCCGGATTCCAGGCAATCAAGGGCGAACGCAGACCGCGGAACGAGCGGAGCTTCAGTTGCGCATCGAACGGGGTATCGCAAATGACGGCGTAACCTTTGCCGTCGGTAAGATCGACCACGCCAGCCCAGGGCATCAGCAGATTAAGGATGCGAAGCGAGTTGAAATCGTAATGCGGCCACGCGTTCAGATTACACGGATAAATGTGTCCGTCCGAAAAATCCGGCAGCACCACCGACATTCCGTCCGAAGGCTGAAACGGTTCCAGGCCGTCGAACGATCCCACTGCCGTATCGTGATCGTCGATGTTCACCTTCACTGTCAGTTTCCTGCCATGAAGCCAGAGCTCGGTCCACGTGAACAGCCGCCCGGGGGATGTTCCGCCAGTGTCCGGAAAGTAACTCGTGTTGAAGCCGATTGCATTCTGCGCTGGAAACAGCGTGACGTTTGCGAACGGGGTGTGGCTGGTATTGGTGCGTTGAACCCAGGTGTGATTGTTTGCCTTGTCCAACACACGAACCATCCCATTGGCCGGCATGATGGTCACCCGCAAGTCATCGCTATCCAAGAAAGGGAATCCGTCCGGATCAGTCCCCGCCGATCCAAAAGCCGGGAGATTGAGAATCGCAAACAGAACGGCTGCCCCGAGGCTCCACCGGGAGGAAAATGAATGCATCATTCAAAACGTGGGATGGAAATCGAATCAACGTTGTTTTAGATAAAACCAATCGCGCTGACTGCCGAGCCCGTTGGACATCACCTGCCAGGAAGTCATTGAAACGTGCCCGTCCACCCACGCGTAGTTGCCGCCTTTTCCGTGGCGCACATAAGGCGCCGGTGATGGCGCGCTCGGCGGGTAAAGATAGCCAAAAGCCCATGTGCCCAGCGCCAGTCCTGCGACGGGATCCAATCCATCACCATTCATGACCGTGTCCGTCGGACGCGTCACTGACGTCAGCTTTTGCCGGTTGTAAACCGCGCCCCAGATGGCGGAGCCGATGTATCCAAGGTAGGCGTAGTTGTGTCCGTATCCACCGTAAGCGCCGCGATACGGGTCGCCGCCGGCGAGCACGCCTTCGATCTTCGCTGAAGGGCACGCCACGACCGTGTTCGTCGCTGAAAGGGCTGAGGCGTTTGTCGCCGACCGCGCCACGTAGGGAGAGATTTCCAGAAACCAGCCGACGGGCGAGACGCCGCCGGGAAATTGGATTCCCGCAACGGGCAGGAAATCCGAGTTGTCGCCCGCGTAAAGGAGATACGCGATCGCGATCTGCTTTTCATTGCTTATGCAATGCGCTGCCTTCGCCTTGGCCTTCGCTTTCGCGAGCGCTGGCAAAAGCATTGAGGCGAGAATGGCGATGATCGCAATGACGACCAGCAGTTCAATCAAGGTGAATGCGGCGCGAGGAAGCGCCTCCATCAACGGTGCTCGACTTGAAGTTTTCGTTGTGCCGCTGGCGGCAACGCGATTGATTCGTGCAAAGGCAGCAGTCATAAGGAATCTGGCTCGCAAGCATTTGTTGGCCCGTGATAATTGGAGAAACTAGGCGATTCAACGGAGAATCCAACGCCCCGTTTTGGGGGTGATTGCCAGACGAAACCAGCTCAGGCTGATGAAGCAGTCCCACTCGTTGAGAAATCGAACGTTCCCTGGGCCGCACCTTCGAGTGGATTGGTATTTCCACGAAATGTCCAAGCGCAGGTTCCGAGCGCACCTGAACCGGAACCATGCAAAAATTTGAGACGGGGCGCAGCTCCATCTTCCAACCAGGCCGGGCCTAAGCTGCCGCTTTGCCCCATATTCCGCACTGAATGGTGCGTTCCGTTGCAGCGCGAGCACGGCGACCGTCATTCCAGTCCAAGATCGCAGTTCACCCGATCTCATCCGCATGGATCCAGCTGAAAAGGTCAATCCGGCGGGCTTCGAGCCTTCGCGCGTATCGCCCAGTTGAGTTTCTACCGCCCATTTGGGGCGTTGTCCTCGAAAATCCGACTGACTACGTTCGATCGAGCTGTTTCCAAACCGCTATGAACGCTCATCCAATCCGCAGAGTTTCGCCTGAACTTCAACGCGCCG
>CAMLLE010000400.1 GCA_946480555.1 uncultured Verrucomicrobia subdivision 3 bacterium | reverse complement strand
CCATTATGAGCCATCTTCTCCGACATTTATTTCCATTCTAGAATTGTAAGTAATTGTAGGAGTGAATGTTCCAAAACATAGAATCCTTGGCACCGCCAAAGCTATTAAGGATGGAGAACAGATTAAACAAAGGAACTATTATGAACGTTATACGATGGCAACGACCGTTACTAAATACATGGTCTCAACTCGATCAACTGACTGGGTTGCGCGAAGAAATTGACCGATTGTTCGAATCGCCTCTCGCAGAATGGGCTCGGTCTTCGCGAGTTTTCAGCGGATGGAGCCCTGCACTCGATCTGCATGAGGACGCCGACAAATTCACCGTCTCCGTGGAATTGCCGGGCATGAAGAAGGAGGACATCGACATTTCATTGCACGCCGGGAGCCTGAGCGTTTCGGGCGAGCGCAAGATGGATCACAAGTTCGAGAACGCCGAAGTCTGCCGTTCTGAACGCTACGTCGGGCGCTTTCAACGAACGATCCAACTCCCAAGCACCGTTGCTGGCGATCGCGTGGCGGCACAGTACAAGGATGGCGTGTTGACGGTGACGCTCCCGAAATCCGAGGAAGCGAAACCAAAGCAAATCAACGTGCAGGAAACCTGAAATCCCAATGGAATTTCGAACGAAAGGATCACAATGAAAACATTGCAAGAAAACCGAACCGCCAACGGCCTTGAAACCCAGCGACACGATTTCGTGGCACCTGAAGTGGACATCTTTGAAACCGAAGAAGGCTATGTCCTGCAAGCGGAAATGCCGGGCGTCAGCAAAGAGGGCCTGGAAATCACGCTCGAAGAGAACCAGGTGACGATCACTGGCCGGCGACATCGGCCGACGGAAACAGGCGAAATGCTTTTCCGCGAACGCGCGCGGGCTGACTTCCGCCGTGTGTTCGAGATCGATCCCGCAATCGACAGCGCGAAGATCCATGCGCGCATGGACCAGGGAATTCTGACGTTGAACCTGCCGAAATCGGAGCAGGTGAAACCGCGGAAAATTCCGGTGAAGGATTGATTCCAAGGGAACGACTGCATGTCCTCACGAGCTTCGGTTCGTGAGGACTTTTTCCTTTTCGGGCCAGCCCGCGGCGGCCATCTCCGTTGCAGCGACTGGCAGCCGCGCGGTACTTTGCTCCAGCATGCGTCGAGCGTCAGTGATCATTTCGTCCAACATCCCGTCGCTCATGCTGGAGCACGACGCGCAGATATTCGGATCCCTGGAAAGCATCCCACCTCCTGCGGTCATGGACTCTCCACAACAGATGCAAACGGTTGATTTCACCTGACCCGATTCCTGCGCCGAAGTTCAGGATTTGCAACGCAAAGATATTCACACCTGCAAGTCGTTGGGGCTTTGATGGGAACAACAACTGAGCGTTTCCGCCCAAAGGGTTCTCGACGCAAGTTTCTCTCAATTCATCGTGCTTCCCGCGGCAGACCGGGTGCACCACACGTTGCGAATCGTCAGGAAAACCAAAGTCGGGGTTGCCCGCGAAAAACCCGGGCGTAAGATCGCTCCACCCATGAACCGAGTGGACCGACTTGTTGCAATGGCAATGCTGCTGCAAAGCCGCCGCGTTGTGCGCGCAGAGGATCTGGCGGCACATTTTGAAATCAGCGTTCGCACCGTTTATCGCGATCTTGATGCATTGGGCGAAGCCGGGGTTCCGATCGTTGGCGAAGCGGGAGTTGGTTACAGTCTCGTAAAAGGTTATCACCTGCCGCCGGTCATGTTTACAGCCGAGGAAGCCAGTGCATTGTTCCTGGGCGAAAAACTGGTGGAACAATTCACCGACGCTTCGTTGCGGAAGCCAATGGAATCTGCGCTCCTCAAAATCCGCTCGGTGCTTCCACGCGATCGTCAGGATTTTCTCGACCGGCTGGAACGCGCGACCGCCGTGATGCCTCGCGCGTCGCGATTCGTCCCGCGCCTTTCCAGCGAGATGCTCGTTCCGCTGCAACGCGCCCTGGCCGAGCGCCGCGTGCTGGCCATGGAATATCGCGGAGCCAAGAACTCGGGAACCACCCGCCGGATGGTTGAACCGCTCGCCTTGATTTTCTACTCCGACAACTGGCACCTGATCGCGCACTGCCGGTTGCGGGAGGACGTGCGGGACTTTCGCACGGATAGAATCCAGCGCCTGGAGGTTCGCCCCGACCTTTTCTCCGGACACGAAGATTTCTCGCTGAAGAGCTATTTGGAGACGCAGCGATCCTGTGACGGTCCTTTCGAACTGGCGCAAATCCGGTTTGCTCCGGAGGCATTGGACAGGGTCCGGCGCGAACATTTCTGGGGCCTGGTCGAAGAGGAGCCTGTGAAAAACGGCGTCAACGTGACTCTGGTCACGCATTCCTTCGAATGGTTCGCCGACTGGGTGCTGTCGTTCGGAACAAAAGCAGAAGCCATCGCGCCTGCCGCGTTACGTGAACTGGTGGCGAAACAAGCGAGGCGAACGGCCGATCAATACAACTCCACCTCGGTGCGGGAGCTCAAACCGCGAGAATTGCGTCTGGTCTGAGTGGGTCAACCGATGCGGAAGTCGCGGCGCAAGCTTCAGGGTTCTCTGGCTTTGCTTCGCGTTCCTTGTGGCTGTTGCGTGAGGTGTTGAGGGCTCTGCCCCGCCAATCCTTCGTGTGCCAACCGGGCCCGGGCTGAGCGGCGCGCCCTGTGTTTGATCGGACGCGGGCACAATGAGAAATCCCTGCCGCTTGAAACGGCTCCTCTCCTTCGGCTACGTTCCACGTTGTGGCTGAAACTCGCGTCAATCAATCCGAGCACGTTCGCATCCTGATCGTCGATGATGATCCCGGCCAGCGCAGCCTGCTGAGCTCATTTCTGCAATCGCAGGGTTTTCAAATCCAAACCGCCGATTCCGGCGAGCGAGCCCTGGAGGCACTTCGGTCCGCCAGATTCGACTTGATGATTTCCGATGTGCGCATGCCCGGTCTTTCCGGATTGGAAACGCTACGACACGCCCGGCAGCAGCACCCCACGCTGCCTGTGTTGCTGGTCACGGCCTTCACGGACGTGCGTGACGCCGTGGCAGCCATGCGCGACGGCGCGTTGAACTATCTCGCCAAACCCATCGACCTCGACGAGTTGCTCGCGCTCGTCCAGCAGGCCACGGGAGTCGCGGAAGCGGTCTCACTGCAATTCAGCGACAACAAGCAACTGCCCGATTACGTCGTTGCTCGCAGTCCACTCACACAATCTGTGTTTCGCGATGCGTCGCTGGTGGCCGTGTCTGAGACGCGCGTGTTGATCACCGGCGAGAGCGGCGTCGGCAAGGAAGTGCTGGCGGATGTGCTTCACGCGTGGAGTTCGCGGGCAGCGGGCAAGATGGTGAAGGTGAACTGCGCCGCGATTCCGGAAACGCTCCTCGAGAGCGAGTTGTTCGGACATGAGAAAGGCGCGTTCACCGGCGCACACGCGATGCGCATCGGCCGGTTCGAGGAAGCGAACAACGGCACAATTTTTCTCGATGAAATCGGCGAAATGTCGCCGCAATTGCAGGCCAAACTACTGCGCGTGACCCAGAATGGAACCTTCCAGCGCGTGGGATCGAATCGTGAAATCAAAACCAACGCGCGCCTTCTGACGGCTACCAATCGCAATCTGGAAGACCTGGTGAAAGCCGGGAAATTCCGCGAAGACCTGTTCTATCGCTTGAATGTGGTTGAACTTCATTTGCCCCCGTTGCGGGAACGTCGTGAAGACATCCTGCCGCTGGCCAGCCATTTCATTGCGGAGTTCACCCGCGGCAAGGCGCGGTTTGCGGAATCCGTGGCTGCGTGTCTGGAATGCTATCCCTGGCCGGGGAACGTGCGCGAGCTGCGCAATGCCATGGAACGCGCCGTTTTGCTTTCACGCAGCGAGCTGATTCTGCCCGAGCATCTGCCGGCAAAGGTGCGGGAACAAGCCGCACGCGCTGCCGAGCCGGACGCGGCGAATGCGCGGCAGCTGGAAGAGATCGAAAGGGAAGCCATTCTGAAGACGCTCAAGCAGCACGGTTTCAATCGCACGGAGACAGCCAGGTCGCTGGGCATCAGCCGCCGCGCGCTGATCTACAAACTCCAACGCTTCCGCAGCCTCGGTTTTGAAACCGATC
>CAMLLE010000399.1 GCA_946480555.1 uncultured Verrucomicrobia subdivision 3 bacterium | reverse complement strand
CCGAACGCAACCGTTCCAGGTCGGTTTGGCCGGATGCGATCAGCCGCGCGGTTTGGAGCAGATACGGCGCGCGAAAACCCATTTTGCACGCGCGCAGTTCCGCTTCGGTGGAACTGGCGATTTGCCCGGCCGTCGGAAATCCAAAGGCGGGTTCACTTCCAAAGGCGGGGATGACACGTCCGAACCGCCGGCAGAGCAGCGCAACGATCTGCTGGATTTGAACAATCTGTTTGGTTGAGGACAGGATGAACGATGCCAGGCATTCCCAGGGTTCCTGGCGAAGCAACCGCAGGCCGCGGCAGGCTTTCACGGCGGATCGCATCGGTTCGTCGTCGGGAAAAGATTTCAACACGGCTTCGAGATCGACACCCAATTGCAGGTAATCGAACATCCAGTTCCAATCGTTCACCGGTGCGGCCGTTTCCGCGCAGATTCCAGCACCAGTGGAACGCAGTCGCACGGTGCGCCCAGCCACCACGCCGGTCCAATGACCTTCGTGCAACCGCCAGCGAAAGGCCTGTCCGGAAGTGAGCGTGGCCGCGAGATCATAATCGCGGGCGGGAAATTCAATGCGCGTGCTGTTCACGGGAAGCCTGCAAGGATCACGAGCTCACTTGAGATGTCGGCACTCCAGGATTTGATACGTGTGAAAGATTCGGCCCTTGTAGCGCGCGTGGATCAAGCCGAGATCGGTTACGGATTCGAAATCCTCCAGCAGTTGTTTGGGGATCGGCGCGGCTTTGTGCGGATGCCGCAGGAGATTGGTTTCACCCGAAAGCCATTTGCCGATCCAGCCCTCGACCAATGGCGGCCCTGAAACTTCGCGCACATGAAGCGCGTTCTGTCCGCGCCGCTGCTCCTTGTAACCCGGCCAGAAATAAAACTGGCTTTTCGGCGTGTCACTGCGCTGGGCGTAAATCAAGGCGGTGCCGGTCACGTTCGTTCTGGCTTCCGGAATGTAAAACGTGAGAAGCCCGGTGTGCTGATAATGGGCGCAGATGATGAATGTGGGTTTGCCCTCGGCGAGGAGTTTTTGACGATGGGCTTCCACCAGCCGGCCGGATTCGCGATAGCCACGCAGCCGGGTCATGGGATCGGGCTTCGGCGGCAGCGGGCGCCCGAGGATCTTGGCAATCAAATCCGTGTCATGCATCAGCACCGTCGTGACGGTGCCCAGGGCAAATCCGAAGATCAGCAGCGGCCTGGCCCAGCGGCGCACATCGGGCCAGCGGGCATTCCAATACAACACCATCAGGCAAAACATCGGCAACACCGAAGGGGCGATCCAGTTCGGCAAAATACGCGAACGGAACGACCACAGGAAATAGCAGAGAAACAGCGGTGTCCCCATGGAGAACAGGTAATTGGCCAGCGCGCTTTGCTTGAGCGTTCTTCGCCAGGCGATTGCCGCCCAAAGCAGCGCAATGAAGAAAAGGGGATTCAGCAGCGCAGCTTCAACGCCCAGAAATTCGCCGGTCTGCCATTTCCATTGGCTGCCGACACCGGCGTTGTCCTGAACATGCGTGACTGTGATCCAGTCGTTTTGCGCGTTCCAGATGATTACCGGCAGCGTGCAGAGTGCGTTCACGAACAACGCCACGTAAGGTCCGGGTCGGCGGAGATGCGCACGGGCGGCCGGCCAGATCGCGAAGAATACCGCCCAGCACAGCAGTTGAAACAGCGCCGTGTATTTGCTCAGAAAGCCCAGGCCCATCCACAATCCAACCCAGACCCAATCGGAAGTGCGTGATTCGGGTTGGATTGCTTTCCAACCTGCGAGCATCGCCAGCGTCCAGAAGAAGACAGAGAGTGGATCGATGGTCATCACGACCGACCCAAGCACGAGCAAAGGCGTCACGCTCGAGATCAGCAGCAGCATGAACGCAGCACGTCCGCTGACGTATCGCGCAAAGAACCGCAGCAGCAACGTGCTGACGATCGCAGCGAGGATCGGCGAAAAGAATCGCACGCCAAACTCAGTGTCGCCCCAGAGGTTCGTCCCGAGCCATTGCGTCAGCGCAATCATCAACGGCTTGCTGTAGTAGGAAAGCGCGAGGTGCTTGGACCAGATCCATTGATAGGCTTCGTCGCCGCTGAGTTCGATTTCGCCGCTGCCAATGTACCACAGGCGTGTGAGCAGCAGGATTCCGATCAAGGAATAGCCGAGGCGCACCCAGTGGGAATCGATTGACGGTTTGCGATCGCCATTTGCTGATTGCTCCGGAACCTGCGCTTCTGGATTTGTCAGCGACGGGACGCGTTGCCACCAGAGCGGAAACCAGTGACGGCCGATGATCTGCCAGAGCGCGTTGAAGAGCCACATGCCGGCGACCGCGTAGCCGGATCCGAGAGTGAATCCCGCGAGGACATCGCTCGGATAATGAACGCCGTTGTAAACGCGCGATAATGTCACCGTCAGCGCGATCGGCAGCACGATCCAAAGACTGCGGCGAAAGAAGACGAAAAAGATCATCGTGGTCGCGGCCCAGTTTGCGGCGTGCGCAGAAGGCATGCTGTTGAAACCGCCTTTGCGAACGGGTGGCGTGGCGCGCGCGTCCAGCTTTTTGTCTTCTTCGGATTTCAGTTCGGCCGGCTGCCGGGTTCCAGGCCGTAGTATGTCATCGTATGTGACGTAGGGCCGTGGGCGCGCGATTCCTTTCTTGATCGTGTTCACGATCAGGCCATCGCCGGGACCGACGATCAGTGCAATCATCAGCAGGCAAAGGCGCGCGCGTTTGCCGCCTTTCCAGAGCATCAGCACTCCCGCAATGACCACGACCGGGAAGAAAAAAGCGTTGCCGCTGGCGAACGGCATGAGGACGTCAAAAAACGGATTGCTCAGCGTTTGGTTGATGAAACGGAGCAAGGCGAGATCAAGTTCCTGAAGCCAATGCACGGGCGGGATTCTACTGATGAACGGGGATTTGCAAATGAAAGTGTTCCGCGGACGCGCAGTTGCCGGCCGTTGTCCGGGCTGCAATTCGCAGATTGCCGCGAAAGAGAATTTCAGGTTTTCCTAATCCGCCTCTGCGCGAATCGGCGATATCTGCGGATTCGCTTCGGGGATTCTCAACGCACGGATATTCCCGCGCCGTGTCCACACTGGCTGCTTCAATAAACCACCAGCGAACGAATGGGCAGGCCCTTCAACCGCTCCCGGCCGTTGAGGAACTTCAGCTCAATCATGAAGGAGACTTCCAGGATCTGCGCATTCAGCTTCTGCACGAGCGCCACGGCTGCCGCCGCCGTTCCGCCAGTCGCGAGAAGGTCATCGATCAGCAGCACGCGCGCGCCTGGTTTCAACGCATCCACATGCATGGCGACGGTGTTGGTCCCATATTCGAGATCATAGTTTTGCTCGTGCGTTTGATAGGGGAGCTTGCCTTTCTTTCTCACTGGAACGAATCCGGCCTGAAGGCGAATCGCGGCTGCGGAAGCAAAGATGAATCCGCGGGCATCGATGCCCACCACGGCATCCACGTCGCCCGGTTTGAAGCCGTCGATCAGCAGGTCGATCGCGCCGCTGAACAACTTCGCATCGGCGAGTACGGGCGTGATGTCTTTGAATTGAATGCCCGGTTTCGGGAAATCCGGGACGTTGCGAATCGCGCGTTCAATGTCGGCCGGCGTGGCGGTGGTAATCATGGCCAGTGTTTTGGGGAAAACAAAAACGTGGAGCAAGGGCAAAATCGATCTGCCTGCGGCATGTTGGCGGTTTCGCCGATGCGCAAGGGCGGCCGATCGGCTTTGCCCAGAGGCTGAATTGTTTCAGATGTCTTCTTGGACCACCACTTCGTGCATGAAAAGGCTGATGAATTCGCGCGCTTCCAGCCGGTCCGACCGCGAGCCGCCTTCCAGCCGCCATTTCCCGCGACGGCACTCGATTAGTTGTGCGCCGCCGAAGCAGGCGACGAGTTTGCCTTGAGCGCTGTTTTGTTCCGTTTCCAAGAGATGTCGTATTTGCATGCGCGCGAACCTACGGCCGGGGGTAGGACAAAAGCTGTCCGAGCGCTAAAGCCGGATCCCGGGCGTTGGGGTCATCGACTACGTGAAAGGAAGGCAACAATGTTCTACGTTCCCATGAGGCTGCAAACGCGGCCAGACAACTGTGCCAACTGAACAACGGTCC
>CAMLLE010000398.1 GCA_946480555.1 uncultured Verrucomicrobia subdivision 3 bacterium | reverse complement strand
CTCGAAGCGCAGCAGTTTCCCGAGCGCTTCCTTGTGCGTGAAATCCGTCACCACACCTTCCTTCAGGAAGCGCTGGTGTTCGGAATAGAACTTCTCGTATGTCGGCGCGTCCTTCTCGGCCTGCTCATCCAGGAATTTCAGGAACTTGCTCGTCAGCACTTTGTTCAGCTTCTGCATCAGCGACGTGTCTTGCATCGACTCGCGCGAAATGTTCAGCGGCAAATCTTCGCTATCGACGACACCTTTCAAGAACCGCAGCCAGTCGGGGAACAAACCTTTCGCCTTCGCCTGGATGAGGACCTTGCGGCAATACAGATTCACTTCCGAATCAATGCGGCCCATGCCCATCGATTCAAAGTTCCGTTGCGGCACGAACAGCAGTGCCTGGATGGCGAGTGGCGCGTCGGCGCTGAAATGCAGCCGGTACTGCGGCTTGTCGTGATCGTGGCCGACGAATGTGTAAAACTCGTTGTATTCCTCTTCCTTGATTTCGTTTTTGTTCCGTGCCCAGATCGCCTGCACGGTGTTCAGGCGTTTGCCGTTCAGTTCGATGGGGAAGGGGACAAAGCTCGAATAGCGCTCAATGATGTGCTCGATCGTGTGCGCCTTGGCGAAGTCCTTCGCGTCATCCTTCAACTCAAGCGTGATCCTCGTGCCGCGTGGCAAATCTGCCGCTGGCGTGAGTTCGTATCCGCCGCCGCCTTCGCTCGTCCATTGCCAGCCCTGGTCTTCCGGATTGAACGAACGGCTCAGGACGACGACGCGCTTCGCCACCATGAACGCGGAATAGAATCCGACGCCGAACTGGCCGATCAACCCGATGTCTGGCTTTTTGTCCTCGGCGATCTGCTTCAAGAACGCCTTCGTGCCGGAGTGCGCGATGGTGCCCAAGTTTTCGACCAGCTCGCCATGCGTCATGCCGATGCCGGTGTCAGCGATGGTAACCGTGCCGGCGGCTTCATCGGTGGTGATGGAAATGCCCGGTGCAACTTCCGATTGGAGCACGGGGACGCCGGAGGATTGCTTGAAGCGCAGCTTTTCGCAGGCGTCCGCGGCGTTCGAAATCAATTCGCGGACAAAAATCTCCTTATCGGTGTACAGCGAATGAATGACGATGTTCAGCAGCTGCTGAATCTCAGCCTGAAATTGATGCGTTTCCGTAGAGCTCATGCGCGATTGAATAATGAACCCGTGCCCGCGGCGTCAAGCGGGGGAAAAAGGCGGACGGGAAGGAACGGTCAACTTTCAGGGGCGGGGCCGTCGGGCCCGGGCAAATTCGCTCACGACGCTCACGATTGTCCTTCCTGTAATCGTCCTGGCCCTCCTCCTCGATAGTCTGGGTTTTCGAGGATGACGAGGAGGACGAGAAGGAGAACACCGGCTCCCAATCACGCCCAAGAATTGCCCCGGCGCCGCAAACCGCTTTGCTTCCCGCGCGGTTCGCAGTAAGTTCCCCGATTGTTTGATCAGGGAAATTTGGAACTGTGAGCAAAGAATTCATCAGGATCGGCGGCGCGCGTGAGCACAACCTCAAGAATCTCACGCTCAGCATCCCGCGCGACAAACTGGTCGTCATCACCGGGCTGAGCGGTTCGGGGAAATCGTCGCTTGCCTTCGATACGATCTACGCGGAGGGCCAGCGCAAATACGTCGAATCGCTCTCCGCCTACGCTCGCCAGTTCCTCGATCAGATGCAGAAGCCGGAGGTGGATTTCATCGAAGGATTGTCTCCGGCAATCGCCATCGAGCAACGCGGCGCGGGAGCGAGTCCACGTTCCATCATCGCGACCACCACCGAGATTTACGATTACCTGCGCCTGTTGTTCGCGCACATTGGCCAGCCGTTTTGTCCCGAAACGGGTGTTCCGATCGTGACGCAAACCACGAGCGACATCGTGGATCGAATTCTCGCCTTGCCGGCACGGACACGCCTGATGTTGCTGGCGCCGGTTGTGCGGGAAGAGAAGGGCGAATTCCGCGACGTGGTGGAACGGCTTGGCCGGGAAGGTTTCGTGCGGGCGCGCATCGATGGACAGATCGTCGAGCTGACCAACAACGTGCGCGTGAAACTGGATCCCAAAGCGCGGCATACGATTGAAGCGGTGGTGGACCGCCTGGTGATCGACGACAAGATCCGGGTGCGGCTGACGGATTCGGTCGAGACGGCGTTGAAATGGGGCGAAGGACATCTTGTCACGTTGCATCAATTGCCGGACGGAACAGTTGCTGGGCGGCAGTTGTCCGCTGCAAATGGAACCGAGAACGGGCCACGGACCACTGACAACGGCTGGATGGAAATTCTCCATTCCAATCGCAATGTCAGTCCGGCAACCGGCAAAAGTTATGAGCGACTGACGCCCAAGCATTTCTCCTTCAATTCGCCCAATGGCGCGTGTTCAGTCTGCCACGGGCTGGGGCAGAAGATGGTTCTCGATGAAGGACTGATTGTGCCTGATGCAGAGAAATCACTGGAGCAGGGCGCGGTCCTGCCGTGGCGTCGCGGTGGCAAGCGCATGATCGTTTATTATAAGGCGATGCTGAAAGCCGTGGCCGCGCATTATGGCGTGAGCCTGGAAGTGCCTTACGAGGATTTGCCGGAGGACTTTCGCCGGAAGCTGATGTTCGGCACCGGCGAAACGGAGATCGAGTTCAACTTCTGGCGCGCGGGCAAGGTCAGCAAAATCACGCGACCGTTTGAAGGCGTGATTCCGAACCTGGAACGGCTGTATCAGGAAAGCGAAAGCGAATTCACGCGCAACCGGCTGAAGGCGTTCATGAGCCCGCAGTTTTGCGATGCGTGCGGCGGGCAGCGATTGAAGCCCGAGATTCTGGCGGTGCGAATCGGGATCGGGGAAGCTCCTGAAACGGAGACGCGGAGAAACGGAGACGCGGAGAAGGTTTCTGATTCCCCGGCTCCCCGATTCGCCGGTTCACCAAAACTGCCCGGCCTGTCCATCATGGATGTGTGCTCATTGTCGGTGGATCGCGCGGAGCGATTTTTTGCCGGGCTGAAGCTTTCTGAGTTTCAGCAAAAGATTGCGGCGGAGATCATCAAAGAGATTCGGGCGCGACTCGGCTTCCTGCGAAACGTCGGCCTGGGATACCTGACATTGAATCGCGAAAGCGGCACGTTGAGCGGCGGTGAAGCCCAGCGCATCCGCCTGGCGACGCAGATCGGCGCGGGACTGGTCGGCGTCCTCTACATTCTCGACGAGCCCAGCATTGGGCTGCATCAACGCGACAACGATCGCCTGCTCGAAACGCTCGAAGGCTTGCGCAATCTGGGAAACTCCGTCCTCGTCGTGGAGCACGATGCCGACACGATTCGCAAAGCGGACTACATCCTGGATTTGGGCCCCGGCGCTGGCGTTCGCGGCGGGGAGTTGGTTGCGGCCGGAACCTTGCCGGAGATTCTCGCCAGCGAGCGCTCGCTCACTGGCCGTTATCTGAGCGGCGAATTGAACATCGCGGTTCCGAAGGAGCGGAAACAACCTTCCAGGGATCGCGGCTGGATTGAAGTGCTCGGCGCAACCGAGAACAATCTCAAGGGCGTGGACTTCCGCGTGCCGATTGGATTGATGACCTGCGTCACCGGCGTGAGCGGATCAGGCAAGAGCACGCTCGTGGACGACATTCTGCGCCGCGCACTGTTCCGGAAATTCTTCGGATCGAAGGAGCGTCCTGGCGCGCATCGCGAGCTGCGGGGCTACGAAGGCCTGGACAAGGTCATTGTCATTGACCAGACGCCAATCGGCCGGACTCCACGATCGAATCCGGCCACTTACACGGGCATGTTCAACGCCATTCGCGACCTGTTTGCGCGGTTGCCGGCGGCGAAGATTCGCGGATACGAGTCGGGCCGTTTCAGTTTCAACGTGAAGGGCGGGCGTTGTGAGAAGTGCGAAGGCGACGGGCTGATCAAGATTGAAATGCACTTCCTGCCGCCGGTCTATGTGACATGCGAAGCGTGCAATGGGCGCCGGTACAATCGGGAGACGCTGGAGATCGCCTATAAGGGCTTGAACATCGCCGACGTGCTGGACATGACGGTGGACGAAGCGGTGACGTTCTTCCGGGCCGTTCCGCAGGTCTTCGATCCGCTGCTGACCCTGGCAGAAGTGGGATTGGGTT
>CAMLLE010000397.1 GCA_946480555.1 uncultured Verrucomicrobia subdivision 3 bacterium | reverse complement strand
GAAGGAAATTTTGCCGCGTTGCGGGAACGGCCACCCACCACGACGGCCCCGGGTAAACCCTGATTTCGCATCGCGCTCCCCTGCTCTACTGGTTGGTATTCTTGAATGGCCGTAGCAAAATCGAAGCAAGTTCTCGCACTGGGCGTTTCGCTCGGCTGTTTCCTGTCCGCATCGGCCAATGAACTGATCATCTCGGACTTCGACGACCAGAGCGTCTTCAATCGTTTCTCCGGCGACAGCGGGAGCTTCGCCTCGGGCAGGGCAAGTTTCACCGGCAACTTCGACACAAGGGTCTTCCGCGGCAGCTTCGGCGCTTCGATGCGCATTGAATATTCGGTTCCCAGCGGATTCTGTGGCGCCTGGAATTCGCTTCTCGGCAAAGCCGCGTTTCCGCAATACGCGCTGAACTTCACCAACCTCCACGGCGCCCTGCGCAACAGCGCCGATCATCCGTCCTGGGTCGAAGGCGTGCGCGTCAAGGCGCTGAGCCTTTGGGCGCGCGGCAACGGGCGCGGCGATTTCCTGCATCGGCTCAAGGTGGAATTGAAGGGCCCGGGCGGATCGCTCGGCGATACAGTGTTTGAAATCCCGAACGACACGACCTGGCGGCGATACGACTTCGCGCTTGGCTCGTTGTTGAACAATACCAACGCGGGCGCCGTGAAGGAACTCGTGCTCGTGCTGGAACACTGGCGCAACGACGATCGCACCAATGCCACGTTCCACCTCGACGACATCACGCTGGTGACCGATGAGCCGAACATCGATCCTTCGCGCTGGTCTGACGACGCGATGCTCGACGCCGTGGCGCATCGGACGTTTTCCTACTTCCTGCGCTTCCAGGACAAGCTCGGTTTCGCGCTCGATCGATCCACGTTTTCCGACATGGTCAGCGTGGGCACCATTGGGTTTCAGCTCACCGCCTACTGCATCGGACATCAACGCGAGTGGGCCGATCGCGCCGATCTTGAACAGCGCGTACTGAAGGTGCTGCAAAACTTGAAGAACCTGCCCATGGGTCCGGAACCCGGCACGGTGCGCGCGGGTTATCGCGGTTTCTATTATCACTTCCTTTCGTCCGAAACCGGGCTGCGCAAGGACGTGAACGTGGAACTCTCGCTCTATGACACGGCGCTGCTGATGTACGGCGTGCTGAGCTGCCGGGAATACTTCGCCACGGACGCCGAGATCGTCTCGCTCGCGCAGGAACTCTACGACCGCGTGGAATGGGACTGGTTCGTCGATAAACGCGCCGGCCCGAACCAGCATCAATTCTACCTGGAATGGAAACCCAACGCGGCGGGCGGGCGATTCGACGGCCATGTGGACGGCCAGACTGATGAAGCGTTGATGGTCGATATCCTGGCGCTCGGCTCCACCACGCACCCCATCACGATCGACACCTACTTCGCACGGCGGCGTTCATTCGGCAGCTATCCAGATCGGAACGGACCGCCGATTCTCGCCTCATGGCGCGGATCGTTGTTCAACTATTTCTTTGCGAGCTGCTGGCTGGATTTCGAATCGCGCGGAATGGATTTGCATGCGTTCAATCCGGTCGATCTCTGGCGCAACAACCGGCTGGCGATTGAAGCGAACCGCGAATTCTGCATTCGCCATTCCCGGAATTCCGGCAGCGGCACCAACGGCGTTTACAGCACTTACGGAGAGAATTCCTGGGGGTTGACCGCGTGCGACAATCTCGTCGCGCCAAACGCACCGGCACCAAGCGAGTATTTTTCGTTTGGCGCACTGCCCACCGAAGAAAACCTCCGCTTCAACACGCGCGCGCCGCACGTCGGCACCATCGCGGTTTATGGCGCCGCCAGCGCCATCAATTACACGCCCGCCGAGTCCATCGCTGCGATCCGCCACTTCTTCACCGTTCCCGCGTTGTGGAGCCCGCTGTTCGGGTTTGGCGACGCGTTCAGCCTCGACCCGCATTACACGGAGGCGCCTTACGATGCGGAAGGAAACCCGACGATCAAATCTGCGGCTTACCTGAACGGGCCATGGGTGAATTCCATGCTCATGGGCGTGGACGTGGGACCAATGCTGCTCGCAATCGAAAACCACCGGACCGGCGACGTGTGGCACTGGACTTCGCGCAATCCGAACATTGAAGCCGGCCTGGACCGAATCTTTGGCATCACCACCGCCGACGTCGATTTGCTTTCCGCGATTGAATCGAACGGCGAGGTGCGGCTGCGCTGGAAACCGGTGCGTTCGGCGAGTCGTTACGCCGTTTACACCTCCAGCAACCTGGCTGACTGGAAGCTGCTACAGGACGGAATAGCCGGAACGGAATGGCACGACACCAAACGCCCGCCAGGCACGCAGCGATTCTATTTGGTCAAGGCCATCCGATGATTCGCGGCAATCTCGGCATGTTTGCGCCGCACCGCTTCGTAGTGCTGCGCCGGATCGCGGAACAATGCCGGCGACCAGAGCCGATGAATCTTCCACCCCTGCTGCACCAGCATCGACGTGCGAAATTGCTCCCACTCGATCGGATCGGGCGTCCGGACGTAACGCGTAAAATCCGTGAGCAATCCGAGTGTGACATCCGCCGGCAACGCCGGATCGGCCAGCGCCACATCCACGCAAAAACCATCGTTGCCCCAGTAAACCGTGGAACCGATGCCGTGCGCTTCCAACAGCTGGCGGGCGAGCGTTTCCGCGAGCGTGGATGGACTCGCCGTGGGCGCCACTTCCGAACGCGCGGACGCATCGCGCCGGGCCGTCTCAAGTCCGCGTTGCCATTCTTCAAACAACTCCGCCAGACGCTCGGCGTAGCGCAGGTACGCGTAAAGCTGATGTCGTCCGCTCGGTCGCTGCCCTTCGGCCAGCTGCTCCGTGCTGGTGTATTCGCTGCGCGGAATTGAAGTCAGCACATGAATCATCTCTCGCGCGCGCGTGACGAGCACGTTCAGCCGGCGCTCGCCACCCAGGCGCGACAACGCCCCAAAGTTCCGGCGGAACTTCCCGTCGGCATCCGGTCCGAACGTCGTCGAGATGATGATATGATCGCGTTCGTCGCCCTGGACGTTCTCCAGGTTTTTCACGAACAAGCCTTCGAATGAGTCGCTGCCGCGCCGCTGCCGCGCCGCTTCGAGTCTTCCCGCAAAGGCACGGTCGCTTGCCGCCAGCTCATCCAGCGCATCCAGGATGAGATCGCGCTGGTTCAAATTGAAACACGCGATGCCGATCGATGGCGGCGTCTTGTCATCGAGCAATTCCGCCACGAGCTTCGCGGCCGATTCGGCTTCGGCAAGATTGCCGCGATCGAGATATTCGCCGTCCACGCGAACCAGCTTGATCGGAGCTTGAAACGCCTTCTGACGCGGATGCCCGGGAATCGGCTGGAGCCGGCTGCCGTAAAACGCGGTGTTGGAAAAGCCGATCAACGCTTCGTTGCGCGAGCGGTAATGAACATCGAGAAACGCTTCCTGCACGCTGAGGTTCAGCGCCGCGCTGAGGAGATCCTCCGCTTCGGATTGCTGCTGCTCGAACACTTCCTCCGCCGTTTCCGCCGAGACATCGTCGCTCTCGGACAAAGATTGCTCAAAGAACCGCGTTGGCGGCAGCTGTTTGGGATCGCCCGCAATCACCACTCGTTTCGCGCGCAACAGCACGGGCAGCGCTTCTTCCAGGCGGCATTGGCTGGCTTCGTCAAACACAACGACATCGAACAACGGTTCGCGCGGAAAAATCTGCGCGACCGTGGCGGGGCTGGCCATCCACACCGGACAAAAATCGAACAGAACATCGCCGCCTTCGGTTCCCGCCCCGGACGCAATCATCTGCCGCAGCTTCATCGCCTTCTGGCCGCGCACGAACAACCTTTGCCGCAATGAAGCACCCAGCGGATTCAGCCGCGTGCCGGTTCCAGCGAGCAAACGTTCGCGCCAGCGCGTTTGCCAGAAATGCTGAACGCGCTGGCGAACAAGCTGATGCTTCTCCGCACTGCGTTGCATCAACTCCGAAAAGGCGGCTTCGACGCGCTGCGTATCCACCTGAGCCAATGCTTCATCGCGCCGGATGCGGGAACGGATTTCCAACGAGACGGCTGCCGCGCGCAACGCCCGTTCTGCATCCGCCCATGGCAGTCCTTTCGCGGCTGCTTGATCCAGCGCC
>CAMLLE010000396.1 GCA_946480555.1 uncultured Verrucomicrobia subdivision 3 bacterium | reverse complement strand
GACCATGCGGTTCTTGATGCGGACGTTCGCGAACGTGCCGCGCGTCATCACGCGATCGTTGCCACGGCGCGAACCGTAGCTGTTGAAGTCCTCGAACGTGACGCCATGTTCGAGCAGGTATTTGCCGGCGGGCGAACTCTTCTTGATGCTGCCGGCCGGTGAAATGTGATCGGTCGTCACGCTGTCGCCGAAAATTCCCAAGGCACGGGCGGCCTTGATCTCCTTGATCTCGCCGCAGCCCAGGCTGAAGCTGGTGAAGAACGGCGGCTCCTGGATGTAGGTGCTTTTCTCGTTCCAGGTGTAAACGTGCCCGGTGCTGGCCGGAATTTCGTTCCACTTCGGATTCTGCTCGGCGAAGTCGCGATACAACTGGCGGAACACTTCCGGTTTGAGCGCCGCCTGCATTTGGTCGCGCACTTCCTGCAACGTCGGCCAGATGTCCTTCAGGTAAACATCCTGGCCATTCTTGCCCTTGCCAATCGGCTCGTTGCTCAAATCGATATCCACCCTCCCGGCAAGCGCGAATGCCACGACCAGCGGCGGCGACATCAGGAAGTTCGCCTTGATGTTTTGATGTACGCGCGCTTCAAAATTGCGATTCCCGGAAAGCACAGACGCCGCCACAAGATCGTGTTTGCCGATGGCTTCATCGATCGGCGCCGGGAGCGGACCGGAATTCCCGATGCACGTGGTGCAGCCGTAACCAACAAGGTTGAACCCGAGTTGATCCAGGTACGGCTGCAGGCCGGTCTTCGCGAGGTAATCGGAAACCACGCGCGATCCAGGCGCGAGTGAAGCTTTCACCAGCGGATTGACCTGCAATCCACGCTCAACGGCCTTCTTCGCCAGCAAACCAGCCGCAAGCATCACCGACGGATTACTCGTGTTCGTGCAACTGGTGATGGCGGCGATCAACACGCTGCCATGGCGAATCTGCCCTTCCGTCACGGGCAATTCCGATTTGATGGCATCCGGCGTCGGACGGTTGTTCGCCATTTCCAATTCCGTGAGCGCGCTCGTATTGCGCTCCGCCGCAGCTGCGGTCGAAACCGGTTCCTGGCTGCCGCCGCCGGCGCCCACGGCATTCGAGCGCGCGGAAATCGGGAACCACTTGCTCAGGTCTTCGCGTGATTTGCCAAAGCCGTTTTCCGTGACCGGCTTTCCGAAGGCGGTGACAAATTCGTCCTTCAACTTCGGCAGTTCGATGCGGTCCTGCGGACGCTTCGGCCCCGCGACACTCGGCACAACTGAAGCAAGATCGAGCTCGATGACCTGCGAGTATTCGACCTGGCCCTTCATCGGAATGCCCCACAGGCCCTGCGCGCGATAGTAGTTCTCGTACGTCTTGCACAATTCCTCGCTCCGGCCGGTGGCGCGCAGGTAATTGATGCATTCCTCGTCGATCGGGAAAAAGCCCATCGTCGCGCCGTATTCCGGAGCCATGTTCGCGATGGTCGCGCGATCCACGACCGGCAACGCCTTTGCACCCGGACCAAAGAACTCGACGAACTTTCCGACCACCTTCGCCTTGCGCAGCAACTGCGTGATGGTGAGCGCGAGGTCCGTGGCCGTGACGCCTTCGCGCAAGGCGCCGGTCAGATGCACGCCCACGACGTCCGGCGTGAGGAAATAAACCGGCTGGCCAAGCATGCCCGCTTCGGCCTCGATGCCGCCCACGCCCCACCCCACAATGCCGATGCCGTTGATCATGGTGGTGTGCGAGTCGGTGCCGACCAGCGTGTCAGGATAGAAAATGCCACTCGCGCTCAGCACACCTTTTGCGAGGTATTCCAGATTCACCTGATGCACGATGCCGATGCCGGGCGGTACAACTTTGAAGGTGTCGAAGGCCTGCATGCCCCACTTCAGGAACTCATAACGCTCGCGGTTGCGTTGGAATTCCAGCTCAAGATTCTTGCGCAGCGCGTCAGCCGTTCCAGCGAAGTCCACTTGCACGGAATGATCGACAACCAGATCGACGGGGACCAGCGGCTCGATCAACTTCGGATTTTTGCCGAGTCGCGAAACGGCGGAACGCATCGCGGCAAGATCGACGAGCAGCGGCACGCCGGTGAAATCCTGAAGCACAATGCGCGCGACGACGAAGGGGATTTCCTCGGTGCGTTGCGCAGTAGGTTTCCAATTTGCCAATGCGCGAACGGCGGCTTCCTGGACGCGTTTGCCGTCGCAATTGCGCAGCACGGATTCAAGCACCAATCGAATGGAGACGGGAAGTTTTGAAACCGGACCGACACCGGCCTGCTCCAGCGCCGGGAGTGAATAAAAGGAACCCTGCTGTCCATTCCCGAGATCGAATTTCTGCAGCGTGCCAAACAGATTGTGAGCTTCGTTCATAAAAAAATTGTCCGGCTGGGTTACCCTGCCGGTGTTCGATGAAAACAGTGAACGGGATGCGAAACCGCGTCAAGTTCGGGGACGAAAAGGGCCGCACCAACGGGGCGCCGTGCTCGGCGTGCGTCAGAAGCGATGCCGTCAAGTTTTGGTGGGATTCCCAGTTCGTGACTTCGCAGCTCAACACCGAACCAAACGTTCGACTGTGCGCACCCCAGGCGGTTTGCTGCCGGGCACAACCGGACCGGCCGTTCCACCTGCGTCGGTCCGGCTCAGGCAGTTTCCAGCGACATGCTCTGGTAACGCTTTGGATTCTCCGAAGCGGACTCTCTTTTGAAGGCGAGATAAAGGAAGGCGAAGAATCCAGTGATCGGCAAAATCAGCAGCACACCCATCAACGGCCCCATGCCGCGGACTTTGGCGATCTTGAATGCCCACATGATTGGCACGATCGGCACCGGCAGCAGCAGCCCAAGAAACCACCACCCTGATATTTCAGCCGCGCGTAAAAGGGGAATCCATTGCAGCACCGGAATCCAGCAGAGGATCGACGGTGCCTTCTTTGATTTGATCAAAATCAAGTGGCAGCAATAGGAGAAGAACAGATGAATCGCGACAATTGTTCCGGCCACGATCGCCAGGAAGGCCTTTGCCGATCCCAACGAAAAATTTCGCGTCGGCAGTTGCGTGCCGAGCGTCGTCTGCAGGGTATTCTGGATCGGCTGAAGTTTCGCCTCCACTGTCGGCAGGATTTCCTTGGCGAGCACGATTGGACTGCCGCTGCTCGTTTTCTTCGGCTCTGTGGCGTAGCCCAGCTCGACCAAAGCTTCGTCGGTCAGTTCGCTGACGCGGATGTTTCCCATGCCGCCCGCGTGCAGGATGAAGATGTAGTCCTTCTTCTTGGTCGTGACCGTCACATTCGTGTAGGTGCCGGATTTGGTGGAGAGAAGCGGCAGGGTTTGCTCTTCGGCGCAAACAAGATTTCCGAAGCAAAGTGCCGAAACGAGACAGAGCAGGCCAAGTTCCCGCCGCCGGTGACCAGTTTTTGGTGCATTCATAGGGTTCCCGAAAAATCAGCAGTGATCGGGCACGAAGCGTACCATTCGCAATCGTTACAAACTTTCACTGAAGAGCCTCGGAGAATCCCCGATAGGCGTGTCAGACAAACACCGAGTTCAAATCGGCTGGAACTCTGAATGACAGGGAAAGCGCATAAATCCAAGTTGATGGCGTGAGAGCGAAAGCTAATAAGAACAAAGCTGTGTTACCAATCGGGCGCACTGCGCGCCTGGCGTGCGAAATCGAAACTCTGCGGGCCGAATGCTGCAAAGCCGCGGCGCTGCTGAATCAACAGTATCCGCCGGATGAAGCCGAACTGGAAGAAGCCGCACGTCTGGATGACGCGCTCGCAGATGCCCACGCACTTCTCAAGGCGACGCTCACCCGCATCATCATGTCGCGATTGAAACGGCGCAGCCGCGCCGGCAGCTCCGAACGTTAAGAGCCGGGTTCAATTTCGTCCTTCTGCAGCGGCGTTCTACGAGCGCCGCTCTTTTTTTGGAGCGCACTTTTGGGTGCGCAATGTGGGGCTCCGTGGCGGCCTGAAAATGCGGAGTGTGGCCCCGCAGCTCGCGTCGCCAATTGGGTTTCCTCGCTCTTCCCACAAGTTTGAACTGGAGACAATGCTGCGCCCGAGGACGGGCGCACTCCGTTGCCGGAGTTTTCAGACAGGCTCTGAGCTCCGATTCATTCGGTTTTCAACTCTGCATCCGCCCGGGCGTTGCCAT
>CAMLLE010000395.1 GCA_946480555.1 uncultured Verrucomicrobia subdivision 3 bacterium | reverse complement strand
TACCAGCCTCCGCTCCTTCGGAGCTGGGGCACTTGGCTTTTGAGACAGTCCCTGCTGCGCAGCCCCATCGTCCGCACCGAAAGCTGCGGCCGGCACCGATTTGAGAAAATCCGCTTTCGCCCGAGGCAAACGTTCGCGACCCTGTCGCGCCATGCGATCGATCGTGCAACTGCAGCTGCTGCTGCTCGCCCCAGCTGGGCTGTTCGGCGAGACCTTCCGTGTCGCCACTTACAATCTGGAGAACTACCTGGATCGTCCGACTGAGAGCCGCCGCCAACTCAAATCCGCCGCTTCCAAAGCCAAAGTTCGCGAGACAATTCTTGCGGTGAGACCGGACGTGATCGCGCTCCAGGAGATCGGCGAAGTGTCGGCATTGCTGGAATTGCGCGACGCCTTGAAGGCGGGCGGGCTGGATCTCCCACATTGGGAACACGTCCGCGGTTACGACACGAACATCTTCGTCGCCGTGCTGAGCCGGTTTCCGATCGCCGCCCGCCGGCCGCACACGAATGAAACCTTTCTGCTCAGCGGACGTCGCTTTCGTACGAGCCGCGGTTTTGCCGAGGTCGAAATCAAAGTGAACGATCGCTACTCCTTCACGCTTCTGACGACGCATCTGAAATCGAAACGCGCGACCAGCTACGGCGACGAAAGCGACATCCGGCACGAGGAAGCGAAGCTCCTGCGGCGAGTCGCGGATGGCGAGCTGGCGCGAAATCCAGAATCCAATCTCGTGGTTCTCGGTGACTTCAATGACACGAAAACTTCCGCTGCCGTGCGCACGCTGATCGGACGCGGAAAAACGAAATTGACCGACACGCGGCCGATTGAGCGAAGCGCCGATTTCATATCGGAACGTCAGCCGCGCCGGGCCGAAGATTCACGCCGCAACATCACATGGACGCATTTTTTTGCGACGGAAGACACCTACAGCCGCATCGACTACATCCTGCTGAGCCCCGGAATGAATCGAGAATGGAATGCGCCCGAAAGCGGCGTGCTGGCGCATCCAGACTGGGGCATCGCATCCGATCACCGATTGGTGTTTGCCACGTTTGAAGCGGCGAATCGTTGATCGGGCGAGATCTCCACTGAAGGTCGGGCGCGTCGCTCCGCGCGCGCCGCGATAAGCTTAAGCTGAACGGCGCGCTCGGAGAGACGCGCCCCACCTTACCGCTTTGACTGAAGGCTGACCGACGCGGGTTTGAAACCGTCGGCGGTCGCGGTCACCGTGATTCTTCCGGCTGCATTCGCTTTGACGTAAGCCACGCAGCGACCTTGCACCGCTTTGCGTTCGCTCGTCTGGAACGGTTCAGAGCCAGCGTTGTCGCCGTTGTCCACGGCGGCGATGAAGCCAGGGCCGGAAACACTGAATGAAATCCGGTCGCTGGCGGCCGGGATCAGCACGCCATGTTCATCGACGACCAGCACTTCCACTGTGGCCGCGTTATCCCAATCCGGCGCGAAGGTATTGCGATCAACCTTCACCAGCAGCTTGGCCGGCTTGCCAGCGGTGCGCAGTTCGTGCGTCGCCACAATGCTGCGTCCGTTGCGGGCAATCGCTTTCAGAATCCCCGGTGCGAACGGCACCGTCCAGGTGCGCGCTGAATCATCCGCAGGTTTTGATTTGAAGCCGAGGCTCTTGCCATTCAGGACCAGTTCAACTTCCTCCGCATTGGAATAGACTTCAACGGTCTCGTCATGCGGTTCGAGATTGCGCGGCGTCCAGTCAGCGAACAACACCTGCGGCCGTCGCAGATCGGCGCTTTCGTAACCGGGATCGCCGGGGGCCAATTCATCCGCACCGATCCGCCGCACAGCGTGGACCATCGGTTTGGCGCTCCACCAACTCTGCCGCTGGAAGGCGACGGGCCGCGGATGCCCGGTGCGATCGAGCAAGTCGGAGCCAAATCCAATGCGCGGCCAGCGGCGCGCCTCACCGAGGTAATCGATGCCGGTCCATAGAAACTGCCCGGCGTGTTGCGGATGATTGCGGCAGGCCAGCCAAACTCGCAATTCGTGGCCCTGCTCGGTGCCGATGACCTTGCGACCCGCTTTGGCGCGATGCGCTGCGAGCAACTCCTGATCGCGATAATTGGTCCCAATCACATCGAGCAAATCCGCCAGGCCATTCGTGTAATCGCCGCTCACGTTCGGCCGAAAGAGCCCTTGCGTGATCGGCCGCGTCGGATCGTTCTCGCGGCAAACCTGGACGAGACCGCTCGCGATCTCCTTCGCCAGGGCTTGCCTGGGCGTGTCGTGAATCTCGTTACCGATGCTGTAGAGAATAACGCTTGGATGATTGCGATCGCGCAGGATCGTGTCGCGCTGATCGCGGTGCGCCCATTCCCGGAAATGGCGATGATAGTCGTAACGATTCTTGCCGACCGTCCAGCAGTCGAAGAACTCGTTCATCACCAGAATGCCCATGCGATCACACAGATCGAGGAACTCGGGCGCCGCAGGATTGTGAGCGGTGCGAATGGCATTCGCGCCGAACTCGCGCAATGTTTCCAGCCGCCGCTCCCAGACGCTCAACGGCACCGCCGCTCCGAAGGCCCCGCCATCGTGATGCAGGCAGACGCCCTTGATTTTGAAATTCGCCCCGTTCAGCCAGAAGCCCGTGTCGCTGCGAAACTCAAAGTGCCGAATCCCGAAGCGAGTGGTTTCGTCATCGAGCACAGCTTCTCCAGCGTGAACTTCAATCCGGGCGGAATGAAGGTTCGGATGTTCGAGCGACCACAGCTGCGGTTTCGCGACCGCCAATTGCTGATCGAACGTCACAGCTTTGCCCGGCGCGACGGTTTGCTCGAGGGTGTTTGTCTCCGCGACCACGCGGCCCCTTGGATTGGAGATCACGATCCGCAGCGAAATCGATTGCGACGATTCAGAAGCATTCGTCACGGCGGATTGCACGCGCACCAACGCTTGATCCACTCCAGCCTTCGGCGTTGTCACGAATGTCGTCCACTGGAGAATGTGAACCGCATTCGCAATCACCAACCGGACGTGCCGATAAATGCCCGCACCCGTGTACCAACGCGATGCTGGCTGCTGCGACGTATCGGCGCGAACCGCGAGAAGGTTGGTTCCGCCGAAGTTCATGGGCGGCGTCAGGTCGTATTTGAAGCTGACATAACCATTCGGCCGTTTACCCAGATGCTTCCCGTTGATCCAGACATCGCTGTTCTCCATCACGCCGTCGAACTCGATCCAGACAAACTTCGCAGAGTCATTGGTTCTCAGATTGAAGGTCTTGCGATACCAGCCGACGCCCGAAGGAAGGAAGCCGCCCGCTCCGCCCGTCTTGTTGGTTTGAGAGAACGGGCCTTCGATGCTCCAGTCGTGCGGCACGTTCAGCGAACGCCACTGCGAATCGTCGAAGGCAGGCTCCTCCGCTCCCGCCGCGGCGCCTTCGAAGAATCGCCAGGCTGTGTCAAAGGAAATGACCTGCCGCGATGCATGGCACCAATCGCTGATCGCGAGGAATGCCAGGACAAAGATCGGAAGCAGTTTCATTTCGCTGCGTCTTTCAGCGCACTTCGAGTCGGCGTCACGATTTCTATTCTTTACGGCTGCGAATCTTGATCACCGCCGGCTCGAGCCCGTCGGCACTTGCGCGCACGGTGATCGTACCCGCCTGGGCCGCTTTCGTGCGAACGATGGCCAGCGCCAGGCCGTTGAACGCATTCCGCTCTTTGGATTGGAAGGACTCGAAGTCAATCGGGCTGCCGTTGTCGGTCGCCACGATTTCGCCCGGACCTTCGATCTCGAATCGCACGCGGTTATTCGACCGCGGCACCATGCGGCCGTTCTTGTCCGCAACGGTCAGCGTCACAAACGAAAGATCGAGCCCATCCGCGCGCAGGTTATCGCGGTCGGCTTCGAGCTGGAGCTTCGCAGCGGCGCCGGTGGTCTTCATCACGTCCGTCGCCCATTTCTTGCCGTTCTTGTAAGCGACCACTTTGACTTCGCCTGGTTGATACGCCACGTCGTCCCAACGGAGGCGATACGTGAGCTTCTCCTTTTTCTTTCGTCCCAGCGATTTGCCGTTCAGGAAAAGCTCCGCTTCGTCTCCCGAGGTATAAACGTGAACCGGTGTGACTTGGCCCACGCGTTCAGGCCAGTTCCAATGCGGGAGAATGTGCGCCATGCGCAGTT
>CAMLLE010000394.1 GCA_946480555.1 uncultured Verrucomicrobia subdivision 3 bacterium | reverse complement strand
AGCATCCGCGATTTTTCCACCACGCCTACGATGGTTCCGCTGACATCGTATTCACCGGCCTGGTAAAAGCCCGGCATCTGAGCCGTTTCGCCGCCGATGAGCGCGCAATTGTTTTCCGCGCAGGCTTTCGCGAAACCCTTGATGACGTCAGTAAAGACATGCGGTTCCAGTTTCCCTGTGCCGAGGTAATCGAGAAAGAACAGCGGCTCCGCGCCGAGCACAGCAATGTCATTCACGCAATGGTTGACCAGGTCGGCGCCAATGGTGTCGTGCTTGTCCATGGCGAATGCCAGCTTGAGCTTCGTGCCAACGCCATCGACGGATGAAACAAGAACCGGCTCCTTGTATTTGCGGACATCGAGCGCGAAAAGTCCGCCGAAGCCGCCCACCTTGCCGAGCACTTCGCGGCGGTGGGTTGAGGCCAGCAGTTGCGGCAGCGTGGCTTTCACCTTGTTGCCGAGATCAATGTCCACGCCAGCGCGGGCGTAAGCTTTCTGTTTCATGCGGCGCAAAGTAAAACGGCAACCAGCCGACCGTGCAAAGATAAAAACGGTGCGTGAGGCCACGAGGACGCAACCAGACTCACGCACGGCAGCCAGATCAGAAGCGTTCCCGCCTCCTCATCTCCTCGCGCAATGCCCGGTGGAGGAAACCGAGGCGTCGATACTCCAGACCTCAGATGTGCCCGCATGCGATGCGTCCATGGCTTTTCCGTTGAAGGCTTTCACGTCACTCATTAAAGTGCGCGGCATGATTACGACCGGGAGCTTCCTCCGCCTTCTCAGCTTCGCCCTCATTTGCTTTGTCACCGCCGCGCAGGTTCCCAATTCCTTCGCCGCTGCCGCCCCGGATGAGCAGTTCGTCACGATCTATTCACTTTCACAGGAAGGCGATTCCCTGGCCGCAAAGGGAAACAAGGACGATGCGTTGAAGAAATATCAACAGGCGCAGAGCGCTCTGCTGCAATTGAAACGCGCCAATCCCAACTGGAACGCCAAGGTCGTCGGTTCGCGCCTCTCCGATTTGAACACAAAGATCGCGACGTTGACCCAGCCTGCTCCGGCCGAGGATTCCACCACCGCGGGTACCGGCGAAACGACGCCTGGCGCATCGACGAAGAAATCCGATGGCGTGAAGCTCTTGAACTCCGGCAGCGAACCGCGCCGTTTGTTGCGGTTGGAACCCAAAGTGGGCCAGGTTCAAACCAGCGTCATGACCATGAAAATGGAAATGGAGATGCAGATGGGAAGCGTTCCGGGACAAGCGATGAAGATGCCAGCCATGGTGATCACGATGGAAACGGCCGTGAAATCCGTCGCCGAGAACGGTGACATTGCTTATGAAACCGTGGTGAAGGACGCCACGGTTGCCGATGATCCCAATGTGCCCGCGGAGATGGTCGGGGCAATGAAACCGGCGATCGAGGAAATGAAGGGCATGACGACTTCCGGCATCCTCAGCGCGCGTGGAATCAGCCGGGAGGTTGAAATCAAGACTTCGGGCGGCCCGTCCGCGCAATTGCAGCAGGGGATGGATCAGGCGAAGGAAATTCTCGCCAATCTCAGCTCGCCGCTGCCGGAAGAACCGGTCGGAATTGGCGCCCGCTGGGAAGCGACCATGCCCATCAAGTCCCAGGGGATGACCATTCGTCAGACGATCACGCAGGAGATCACCGGGATCGATGGGGAGCAGGTGAAGATGGCCAGCGGCATCCAGCAAATCGCGCGGAATCAGAAGGTCTCCAATCCCTCCATGCCGAGCATGAAAATTGACGTGCCGCAGATGAGCACCAAAGGCGCCGGCACCACCACGATCGCGCTGGGAAGCATCCTTCCTGTCCATACCTCCATCAAATCCGCCACGCAGATGACCATGTCCGTGAACATGGGGAACCAACGCCAGAACATGGGCATGAAGATGAACATGGACGTCACAATCGAAGAGAAGAAGTAGGCGGAGTATCTTCATTCGACGGCCGGTTTCTTTGGCAGCCAAACCTCGGCGTGATCCTGGGCGGAACGCGCGGCTTCAGCCGATGACCGCCGAGCTCCAGCGCTACCCCCTGAGCCAGCGCCCCTTTGGCGCCATTTTGCCCACGAAGGTTTTTCTTTGAAATCCCCGCCCAAGCCGCCAACATGCGCGCTCGCTCCGGATGCCGAATTCCGCAATCGCTCGCCGCGACGTAACGCAGCGAAGGCGGGAGTTCCGCAATCCGCATTTACATGAAACGCACGCATCATTGCAACGAACTGCGCCCGTCGCACATCGGGCAGACGGTCACTTTGTCCGGCTGGGTCCATTCCCGGCGCGACCTCGGCGGCCTCATTTTCATCGACATCCGCGACCGCGAAGGCCGCACGCAAACGGTTTTCGATCCTTCGAATCTTTCCAAGGAACTGTTCGATCAAGCCGCCGCGCTCCGCAGCGAATGCGTGGTCAGCATTTCCGGCCCCGTGCGCCAGCGTCCGGAAGGAACGAACAACGCCAAGATCCCAACCGGCGAAATCGAAGTCGTCGCGAAGGAACTCAAGGTCCTGAACATGGCCGAAGTGCTGCCGTTCCCCGTGGACGATCCCGAAGTCGCGAACAAGGTGAACGAGGAACTGCGACTGCAATATCGCTATCTCGACCTGCGCCGGCCGGAGATGTCGCGCAACCTGCGCCTGCGTTCCAAGGTCGCCATCGCCACGCGCAGCTTCATGGACGAGCAAGGCTTTCTCGAAGTTGAGACGCCCGTGTTGTTTAAATCCACACCTGAAGGCGCGCGCGAGTTTCTCGTGCCGAACCGCCGCGAGCCCGGAACGTTCTACGCGCTGCCGCAATCGCCGCAGCAGTTCAAGCAGATGCTGATGGTCGCCGGCGTCGAACGCTATTTTCAGATCGCCCGCTGCTTCCGCGATGAAGATCAACGCGCAGACCGGCAGCTGGAATTCACCCAGCTCGATTTGGAAATGAGCTTCATCGAGCGCGAAGACATCTATGCGTTGATCGAAGGTTTGCTGAAACGCATCTGGAAAGTCGCGCTCAACGTGGATATTCCCACGCCCTTCAAACGCATCAGCTTTGAAGAAGCGTTGAACCGCTTCGGCATCGACAAGCCGGACACGCGTTTCGGAATGGAACTCGTCGATTTCACGGAGGATTTTCGCGCGAGTTCGTTCAAGGTGTTCTCCGGCGCGATTGCAAACGGTGGAGTTGTCAAAGCTCTCAACGCAAAAGGTCTCGCCGGCGCCACGCAGGGTCAGATCGAAACCATGACCGAATACGCCAAGAGCTTTGGCGCGAAAGGTCTCGCTTACATCAAGGTCGAGAACGGCGAATGGAAATCGCCGATCGTGAAGTTCTTCAGCGAAGCCGAGAAACAGGCGTTGATCGCGAAGTTGAAGATCGAGGAAGGCGATTTGATTTTGTTCGCCGCCGATCAATGGCTGAACGCATGCGAAATCCTCGGCAAGATCCGGCTCTACTGCGCTGACGTCTTGAAAGGGCAGGGGAAGCTCACGATCGATCCCAGCCGCTTTGAGTTCCTGTGGGTGATCGAGTTCCCGCTGCTTGGCTTCGACCGCGAACAGAACCGCTGGTATTCCAGCCATCATCCGTTCACAGCGCCGGTGGCGGACGACATTCCGCTGCTCAAAGCCGATCCGAAGAAGGTTCGCGGCCAGCATTACGACATCGTGGTGAACGGCGTTGAACTCGGCGGCGGCTCAATTCGTATTCATCAACCGGACGTTCAGAAAACGATCTTTGAAGAACTGCTGCAAATTCCGCCGCAGGAAACGCAGCTGCGTTTCGGCTACATGCTGGAAGCCTTCAAGTACGGCGCGCCTCCGCACGGCGGTATTGCGCTCGGTTTCGATCGTCTTTGCGCGATCCTCTGCAACACCCCAAGCATCCGCGATGTGATCGCCTTCCCGAAAACCGCGAAGGGCACCGACCTGATGACGAGCTCCCCCAGCACCGTCGAGCCGAAGCAGCTCCGCGAGCTGCACATTGAGCTGAAGGTGAAAAAGCCGGAAGCGAAGTAGCGTCAGGCATCCTTGCCTGACGACCTGAAGGGCCGGCATCCTGCCGCCCGGAAAGAGTGCTGGATTGCAAGTACGCTTGAAATCTACGACAGGCCATTCTTCCGCCGGGCTGGAAGCCCCGGCTCTACGGCAGG
>CAMLLE010000393.1 GCA_946480555.1 uncultured Verrucomicrobia subdivision 3 bacterium | reverse complement strand
CACGTTCGGATTCAGGCCGAGCGCGAACTTCAGCCAGTTCGGGATTCCATCTCCCGCCGGTGAAGCATTCGGCGCGGCGTTCGGGCTCGAAGCTGAACCGAAGTAGGCCGCCTGCCAGGTGTCGGCGAGGCCGTCGTTGTTCGCATCACCACTCAGGTCCGCGATCGAAGCCTTCAGCAAGCCGACAGCGTAAGCAGTGTTGTGAATGCCGAAGCTGCCGTCGTCTGCCACGAATCGGTAGTTGTAGCCGGCGCGCAGCTGCTGCTTGGTCCAGCTCGAATTGATCGCAATATCCGTTTTCGGCGTGCCGACCGGCGGAAGCAGCAACGCGAGTTTCGCCATCAGACCTTTCACTTCGGTCTGAACTCCTTCCGCCAGTCCGTCGTTGTCATAATCCTGGCGGACCAGGTCGAAGCTCTGGATGTCGCCGTGACATTGCGTGCAGGCGCTCACAAGTTCGATGTCATCCGCAGTGGTGTTCGTCGTGCCGCCGTCCCACGCGAGATGGAACGTATGGCCGCCCACTTTGGTGAACCCAGGCCCGGAGGTGACGGACTGCATGTGACACGCCACGCACGAGTTCGTGACGGCGCTGCGGTGCGCTGAACTTGGAATGTCCTTGCCGTAAGTGATCGCATTCACGCCCATCAGCATGTCCGTCTGGCCGGAATGATGCGGGCCGAACGTTGAACCGCCGGTCGTGACTTCGACGTAGTTCGTCGCATCGCGGCGGGCCATGTGACAGTTCATGCATAACGCAGCCGAACCGGCGTTCTCGACCACGGTCTTGTTGTCCATGAGCGCGATCGGGCCAACGTTGCGGAGTTGATGCGGCTTGCCGGCGTCATGCGGATCGTGACAGGCTGCGCAGGAGATCGCTTCGTAACCGGTGCTGACCGCGGTTTCGCCACCCGTGTAACGCGAAAAACCTTCCGCCGTATGACAGCGCACACAGCCCGCGCTCGTCTGCCGCGGTGCGATGGCATGGCCAGAGGTGTTCCATTCCTGCACGCGCCAATGCTTGCTCAAGCTGTCATGGCACTGCGCGCAATCGCCCGCGCTGAAAGTGACGCTGATGTAATTCGTGTTGCCCAGTTTCGTCGCGTGTTCGCTGCCCGGACCATGGCAGCTTTCGCATTGAATGTTCGCCACCGCTTTCAACGAACTGTGCATGTTGCTCCAGTTGCCGCTGACGAGATTGGACGGGAAGCTCCAGCCGACCTGCGTCATCACATCATCAAAACCTCCGTTGACCGCATTCGTATGCGCGTCCCAGCCGGTCACGTGACACGAGATGCAGTTCTTGTTGAACGTCGGTGCGCCAATGCCATCGATTTTGCGCGTGAACGCCGTTGCATGCGGCGTCTGCGACCAAGGCGTGTAGTTGTTGGAGGCGATCAATCCACCGCTATGACAGAGCGCGCACGTCTGCGCGCCCAAATAGGTCGCTGCGGTGATCTTCTGGGTGACGTTGGTTGAACCGTTGCTCAGTGTTTGAATGGTTGCCACCACCGTGTATTGACCGACCAGATCCGGAACCAGCATCGCACGGCCAGCCACCTGGAGAACCAGCTGATCGGCGGGTTTATACACCGGGACGTTCGTTCCCAGCGGACTGGCCACGATCTGCGCCGAAGAACCGATGGGCTTGCCGGTAAGCGCGAATGAAACATTCGTGACACCGGACAGCGACACGCTTGTGCTGATGACGGCATCGAGATAAGCCGGCTGGCCTATGCCGATGGTGTTCATGCCGCTCGCAATCTGTTTGCCGGTGAGCGCGTGGTTCTTGATTTCTTGGGGTGTCAATGGGCGCAGCTGCAGCTGCCCGTTCAGCCCCGTTGGAGGTGGCGTTGCCGCGAGGGCTGAGCCGCCGCCAACGGCGAGCGCGATCGCCGCGAGGCAGACGTGCGCCGAGGTAGTCCAGGTTTTCGGTATCATATTTGAATGTTCGGTAGAGGTTCGATCACAGAGACACGGTCGAGGCTGAGCTTAGACCCAATGCGATTGGCTACTATCCGCCTATTGCCAAACACCGACATTTAATTGCGGACAATCGGTGCAACATGGTTTCGATGGCGCAGCCTTATGAAGTTCAAACCAGCGAGGACTCCTGTAGTCTTGATTCCACCTCAACCGAACGAAACCGTTCAGACGCCTGCAAATACAGCCGGCCACCGCGGTCACCCCAATGAAAATCCGAGCTAAACGACGGTCGGAACGGGCCTGATTGAGCGAAACCTCTGGTGCGGCTGCAGAGAAGCCATTCCCTGATGAAGCTGATTAGCGATCGAAGCTGCGCAGAATTTGGCGTCCGGGCCGTAGGAAAGAGCACACTTGCCGCTTCTGACGCGACGGATTCGGCGGGACGTTGAATTCTGCCGGGCTTAATTCGCGCAAACTGCAGCGGGCTGCCACAGCGCGAATTGCTCCGCAAGTGAAGTCGGACGCGACGCCGGGTGGCTGAAGCGGCGGACGATTTCCTCTGCCTTCGTCTGGATAATCTCCTGACAGCGTCCCAGTTCTCGTTCGCGCAACCGGACGTTTTCTTGAACGATCACTTCCAGATCGTCCACATCGTAGAGATAGACATTGCTGATTTCCTGTACGTCTGCCGCGATGTCGCGGGGCACCGCGATGTCGATCAGCACCAGCGGGCGATTCCGGCGCGCTTGCATCACGCGCGCGACTTCTGACCGGTGCAAAATCGTGGTCGGCGATCCGGTTGAACTCACCACGATATCCACTTCTTCCATCGCCTTCAGACAGTCATCGAACCGAATGGCGCGTCCGCCAAATTCCTGTGCGAGATTCTCCGCGCGATCGAAGGACCGGTTTGAAACGAGGACCGATTTCGCGCCCTTCTTGCTGAGATGCTTGATGCAGGCTTCACCCATTTTCCCCGCGCCAATGATCATCACGGACTTGCTCGAGAAGTCCCTGTCGAAGATGCGTTCGGCCAGTTCCACCGCCACGCTGCCGACCGAGGTTGCACCGCGCCCAATGCCCGTTTGGGTGCGAATTTCCTTCGCGGTCTGAAGCGCCGTCTGGAACATGCGATTCAACACTTTGCCCGTCAGGTTCGCGTCGTAAGCCGCCTGATAGGCCTGCTTGATCTGCCCTGTGATTTCCGTCTCGCCAATCACCAGCGAATCCAATCCGCTGGCGACGGAGAAAAGGTGGTGCACCGCTTCGGAGCCCTCCTTGAAATAAAGATAAGGGGTAACATCAATCCTGCTCGCGGAGAGGTGCTGGAAGAGGGAATTCTCAATCCGACGCGACGAGCTCGTCACGCCATAGATTTCGACACGATTGCACGTGGAGACGATGACGACTTCGTCGAGATTGGCGCCGAGCTTGAGCCGGCAGCCATGGCAACGCAGCGTCGAAGCGTGAACCGCAATCTGTTCGCGGACTTCGACCGGGGCAGTTTTGTAGCTCAATCCGGCAACGAAGATTCTCATGCGACAGCCTCCATCGGATGGTTGGAAATCCGCGCGCAACGAGGCGGTAAACTCCTGGCGTCTGTGAGGCGCCGTGGGAGAACTGTTCTGCAAACCATCTCTGTAGCCGCCAGAACGTCTCTTGAACCTCGCCGCGCGCGGAAAGCGGAACGTGCAGCCAACTCAATCGCCGCAGCGCATAGCCGGGCAACGCGCGGCGACAACATTGCCGCGGCGTTTGCACTCTGAGACCGGCTGTTCATGGGCGCCACTCTAGTGATGCCCGGGCGACCCGCCTCGCCATGCCTTGCCAATTGTTTGTCCTTTATTGCAGCGGCAGGACAAATGGAGCTCACCCCGGCCAGTTGCCGGAAATGCAAAACGCTGGCCCCGGCTTCAAGGAATCGTCACTCGATAGAAGCGCTGGAAGTAATTCGTCGCCGTTGCATCCACAAAGAGCGCGGGCTCCGCTCCAAACGCCGCGTTCGTCAGCAGCACCCAAGGGGCGGAAACCAGATTCGTAGCGGCCCACACACGGAAGTTCTGACCCGCACTTCCCTCAATCGAGAATTGCACGTTGCGATCCGAGGCGCGCAGGACGTTCGCCAGCTTTGGCGCGTTCAAGACATTGGTCGATACCACCGAAATCATCCCATTCACCACCAGGTTGTTGGTGTTCCACTCCATCCCCTCTCCGGGCGTCGAAGGAACAATGCTGCTG
>CAMLLE010000392.1 GCA_946480555.1 uncultured Verrucomicrobia subdivision 3 bacterium | reverse complement strand
GCCATGCTTTTGCGGGAGACTCATTGACGCTCGGCCCCAGTGGAACAACGGGCTACGGTCTTCCCGGCGGCGAACTGATGTACAAAGGCACCGGGAACACCGGAACGATCACGATCAATTCGCTGATTCTTAATGGTGGCAGTATCGCTCACGCCAACGGCGTCGGCGACATTTTCAACCTGGCGGGGAATATCAGCGTGCTCGCCAATTCGACCATTTACACAAAGCAGGGCCAGATCAACCTGCTGGCGAACCTGTCCGGCGCGGGAACGATTACCAACCCGGGTTCTGACGGCGTTGGGTCCCGCAACCTGACGCTCTCCGCTTCAGCCAACACGTTCACGGGAAATCTCGTGATCGGGCAAACAGCGTTTGCTGGGGCTGCCAACGCCCGGCTGGAACTGGCGCAGAACGCGAACCTGAACTTCGTCATCGGTGCAAACGGTATCAACAACTCCGTTTCGGGTCTGGGCGGCGCCACCTTCAACGGACTGTTCAACTTCGACCTCTCCGGCGCAAGCACCTCCTTGGGCGATAGCTGGAGCATTGCCACGGTTGCGACGAAATCCTTCGGCGGAACCTTTGGCGTGAATGGATTCACGGATGCCGGCGGCGACACCTGGCAGAGGAATGCCAACGGTGTGACGTATCTGTTCGACGAAGGAAACGGAATGCTGACCGTCGTCCCGGAACCCAGCACCTTTGCCTTGATGGGTTTGAGCGGACTGGCTCTCGTTTTGCGCCGTCGACTGGCGTAATTGTCGTCCTTCCAATTCCTGGCCGGCCTGGATTTTCAGGCCGGCTTTTTTGTTGTTCCGAACCTGCGATTCTCCGCGGAAATCCGCCGCCCTTCGCGGCCTGTCAGCCAGCATCTACTTGCCTGTCAGACAAAGGATGACACCGGTTTCAGTACGGTGCCGATTTTTGTCGGACGCGGCTTGCGGAATTCTTTCACCCGAAGCGCGCGGCATTGGCTGCAGCGTTTCAACAAAGAAAAATTTAACGCGAGCAAAGCTATTAATCCGATCCTGCCACCGCATTCGGCCGACCCGTGGATGATTTATCACGGCGGTTTCTACTTCTACTGCGAAGTCCGGAACAAGCGGCACATCTACATCCGGCGCTCCCGCACGATCGCCGCCATCGGATCGGATCCGGGCGTGCGCGTCTGGTCCGCGCCTGCGCGCGGCGGCAATTCCGACAATGTCTGGGCGCCGGAACTTCACCTCATCGACGGCCGCTGGTTCATTTATTACGCGGCGGACGATGGCAAGAACGAGAATCATCGGATGTGGGTGCTCGAAGGGCAGGGGACTGATCCGCTCGGGAAATACCGTTGCTGCGGCCGGATGGAAACGGGCGGTTGGGCGATCGACGGTACCATCCTGAATCTCGACGACCGGCGCAAATATTTCATCTGGTCCGGTTGGCCGGGGAAGAAGGACGGCGTTCAAAACATCTACATCGCCCCCATGCGCGATCCGGCGACGATCTCGGGTTCGCGGGTGATGATCGCTGCGCCGACGCAATCGTGGGAGCGCAACGCCATGCCCATCTGTGAAGGTCCGCAGGTGCTTCGCCGGAATGGTGACCTGTTCATTGTGTATTCCGCGAGCGGCAGCTGGACGCCTGATTACTGCCTTGGACTTTTGCACAACACCACCACCGATGTCCTGAATCCAGCCAGGTGGATCAAGCACGGCCCGGTGTTTCAGAAGACCGACCAGGTTTGGGGTGTCGGTCATTGCTCGTTCGTGAAGTCCATGTGCCAGACCGAGGACTGGATCATCTATCACTCGAAAACCAGCCGCGCTCACGGGTGGGAAGACCGTGATGTCCACGCCAAGCGTTTTGCCTGGAGCAGCGACGGCTTTCCGGACTTTGGCGAACCGCTCCCGCGCCGCGCCCCGATTGTCCCGCCGTCCAAGACCGGCGCTGTCCCGATGGCCGCCTGATTGCTTTGAAGTTTGCAGAGAAAATGAGAAAGAAGCTGTTCTCCACTCGAACGATTTTATTCACCATCCAGATCGCACTGGTTGTCCTGACGGGAATGGTGATCGGCGCTGTCTGGCGCTTGAAACATCCATTTCCGAAGCACCATACCCGGCATTCGCAGAATTGCAGCCACGGTGAGTCGCAGGGCGCGGTGACCAGCGACGCCACCAACGTCCGCGTGATCACCCGGCGGGACGGCGACCGGACGCGGGTGATTGTGAAGAACCTCGAGCGTTCGGAGATCACGATGACGTTCGACTTCAGAACGGTGAATCTGAAAGCCGCGGTGAAGTTTCCTCACACAGCCACGTTCGAGCCGGGCGAGACTGAAGCATTCGTGCTGGAACCGGAGAACGATCAGCCGTGGGAATTCGCCTATACGAATCACTACAAGATCGGCAGCTCCGTGGCGGTGCCGGACGATTACCTTTACGCTCTGCCATACGCACCGGGCACGGCCTTCAAAGTCACGCAAGCATTTGGCGGCAGCTTCAGCCACACGGGTTCGAACAAATACGCGATCGACTGGAAAATGCCGGAAGGCACGCCGATCTATGCATCTCGCGGCGGGTTGGTCGTGAAAGTGAAAGACGATTCCGATCGCGGCGGCGGCAGCATCAAGTACGACCGGTTCAATAACTACGTTCTGATCCGTCACGACGACGGAACGCTCGGCCACTATTGCCACTTGCTGCAGAATGGCGTGCGAGTATTTCCTGGCCAGACGGTGCGCACGGGTGAATTGATCGCGCTCTCCGGCAACACCGGTTTTTCCAGCGGACCGCACCTGCACTTCTGCGTCTTCAAGACGGTCAGCGGCAGGGAACGCGTGAGCATTCCGGTGAAGTTCAAATCGGAGAGCGGCAGCGCGATCACATTGTTGGAAGGGCGAAAGTACCGCGCGCCGGAAATCCAGCAGGCCAGCTCCGAAGTGGTGGCATCAGCGATTCTCCGATAACAGAATCATAAGTCAGGCTTCGCGGGCCACCGGTTCGCGCCTTCTGAAGAAATGAAAAAGCAGCCCGCAGCTTCCGCCGCGAGCTGTTTTGCCGTGTGGTCCAACAGCAATTAAGGAGTTGGGCTGGTACCGCCTGTGTTTTGATCGCCGGTTCCCGTGCCGCCACTCTGATTTGCGCTCGTGCCTGCGGCGTCGTTAGCGGTTCCAGACGTGTTACCACCTGCGCCGGAGCTGCCGGTCGATTCGGAGCTGCCGCCCATTCCCGTGCCGGTGCCACTGGGGCTGGAGGCACCGCCTTGAGACTGGCCGGTGCTGTAGTTGGTGCTGGCGCTGTTGTCCGTGCCGCTGCCCGAGTTGTAATCGTCTCCCGTTCCACCCTGGTTACAGCCCGCGAGCAACAACGCTGCGCCTGCCATTGCAATGAACTTTTTCATACCTGCGTCCTTTTGTTTGGTTTCTGACACTGACAAGTGTGGTTAAACGTATGCCGGCCCAGCGTGGTCTCAACGCGGAGAATACCCCGGCTTCGTCAGAGTATTGTCCTACCTCAGCGCAGCTGCAGATCGCGCAACGCGTCGGCTTTCAAGGTCGGATGAAACGTCAGTATCGTAACACCGTCCTCGGCTTCAACGATGACACTTTGAAACGCAGCGCCATTCTCCGACTCCATCAGCCTGATGCGGATCGGCTCCACGATTTCCAGGTCGTGTGTCTGCTGGCCGGACGTGCGAACGGCAATGTGATCGTTGCAATCGTCGCGCCGCCCGAACTCAACGCTGTCGAGTGCGACGTTGGCTGCGACCTGCCGCTTCGAACCGTTGGGTTCCACGCGTTGAATGTTCACCGTTCCGCCGCGTTCATTCTCGTTCACCTTGTTCCAGAACGCCGCCCAATCCTGTGTTTGTACTTCGCGCATGTGAGATGATGCTCATTGTTGAGGTCGGCTGATCACTCCGCTGGAAGGCTGCGTGCGGATGCGATCGCGTGCTTCGCGGTTTAAATCCTCCATGCTGCTAACCACCGTGGGACTCACACCCTCCTCTTTCAGGTATTCCTGCTGTTCCGACGTCAATTCGAAGACCTGTCCGGTTGCTTCCAGGCGGCTGACGATCTGTTGATCCGAATAGCCCGCCTGATCCAGGGCGATCACTTCATCCAAAGTGACAAACCCGTCGCTGTTCAGATCAGCCGTGGTGGCATTGCGTGCATCGGCTG
>CAMLLE010000391.1 GCA_946480555.1 uncultured Verrucomicrobia subdivision 3 bacterium | reverse complement strand
TCGGGCGGCTGTGAGTGGGTGCGTTGGCGCTTCAACGCCTGGGCGAAGTACGACGATTGGCAGAAGGACACGCGCGTGCCGGAAGTGGCGGCGAAGTTCCTCAAACGCCCGATCTTCGACGCGCAGTTCAAGGGAAAGAAATTCGTCATTGAAGGCGGTGGCATCGAAACGAACGGCCGCGGCACGTTGCTGACGACGGAAGAATGCTATCAGCATCCGAAAATCCAGGTGCGCAATCCGGGCATGACCAAGGCGGAGTATGATGAGTGCTTCAAGAACTACCTCGGTCAGAACAATGTCCTCTGGCTTTTGAACGGCCCGGTTGGCGATGACACGCATGGGCACATCGACGACATCGCGCGTTTCACTGATCGCAAGACCATCGTCTTGATCAAGGAAACGAACAAGAAGGACATCAACTACAAGCCGCTCGCGGAGAATTGGGAGCGCGTTCAGGATTTTCGGCTCGAAGATGGTTCCAAGCCGGAAGTTGTGGCGCTGCCAATGCCGAAGCCGTTGCACTACGGTGACTGGCGGTTGCCGGCGAGCTACGCGAATTTCTACATCTGCAACGCGTGCGTCATCGTGCCGACGTTCAACGATGTGAATGATCGCGTCGCATTGGGAATCCTTGGGGAGCTTTTCAGGGATCGTCCGGTGGTTGGCATTCACGCCGTCGATCTCGTGCTCGGTTTTGGTTCGCTGCATTGTCTGACGCAGCAGGAACCCGCCTGAGCGGGGAAATCTGGGGATGCGAGCACTGGGTCATGCGCCGAGGTTTTTGGCGGGACGCCAAAAACGGCAGGCGGGACGCCCGCCCTCCCCTTTCTGCCGACGAGCCGCCCGCGTTCCGTAGAGAATCGGACATTTTTCCGTAGTCGCGCGAGTTGTTTGGAAAGTCGGATTCGGGCGAAGGTATCGGCGAACCGAACCTGAGCCATGACCGCCCTTGACCTGCCACAACCTGCCGCGCGCATCTCTGAAGCCGCGGATGAAGACCAGCCTCCAGCCCGAAGAATCCGCGTACTGATCGCCGACGACCAGAAACTTGAACGCGAAGTCCTTCGTCATTTGCTAAGCGCCGAATCTGACATCGAACTCATCCGCACCTGCGTGAACGGCGTGGAAGCGGTGAAGGCGATTCAGGAACTGAGTCCCGACCTTGTTTTCCTCGATGTGGAAATGCCGGAACTGGATGGCTTCGGTGTAGTTTCAAATCTGGATCCCGCGCACAAACCAGTCGTCGTGTTTGTGACCGCGAATGAGGAATTCGCCCGCAAAGCCTTCGACGTCCAGGCGCTCGACTACCTGATCAAACCCGCCCAGCGCAACCGCCTGAAACTCGCATTGGAACGTGTGCGGCATCAGCTGGAGTTGCAGCGCGCGCACGAGCGCGAATGCTCGCGGACGGCCGCAGAGCCCGGCTCCTGACGATCTTCAACGGACCATTGCATCCTGGCTCCCCGCAACGGCTGGTCGTCCGGTTGCGAATCCGTTCCGGGCGGAACTGCATCGCAATCGTCGAAGCGCCATTCTCCCGGTTCCGTCAGCAGCGTGAGGTCCTGAATGTCGCGGTCACCGTGCCGACGATTCCTCCGTTCAACCAATCCAGGCTCAGGTTCTTCTTCGAGAACCTGTAGCCCTTCATCTGCGGGTGCAAACCGACCGATTCCGCCGGAACACCTTTGAATTCAAATTGCCCGTCCGCCGGCAGAACCACTTCAAGCAGATCCGACCTGCGATGCGACGGCCTGGCGTGACGTTGAGCATGCCCAGATTCACCGTGTCGACATCGGGAGGCCCCTCGAATTTTTTTGGTGCCATGGCGCCGATGCCCTGGAGGGAACTCATCTTCACGAAAGCGAACTGACCGACCGCCCACCATTGCGATCTTTGATGTGAGTCAATGCCGTTGGCCCGTGCGTCGTTTAGGTTCGACGCACATAATGAATACGACAGAAAATCTCATTGGACCGGATAAAGTCATGGATGTGCGCCCGATTCCCTGTTCGATCAAACACGGGCTGATCATCCGCACCTGGCTGAGCTTGCCGGTTGGCGATCACTTCATCCTGCTGAACGACCACGATCCGGTGCCGCTTTACTACCAGTTTGCCGCGCAATGGCCGCAGGCGTTCACTTGGGAACATCTCGTTAAAGGCCCGACGGAATACCGCGTGAAGATCACCAAGCTGAAACTTGTCGTTGATCCGTCGCTCCCGACGACCGAGTGCTGCGGTCACCACTGAATTCGAATTCGCGCGGCTGTTTGAACCTGGCGGCCGCGCGCTGGTGAAGTATTCCGGATGAATTGCCGGAGCTGGAAAAGCCTTCACGCGTTTTTCCCATGAACCCGATGGCAGGGATGCCCGGCCCTGGGCACACGCGCCGGTGCGCGGCGCAAGGGACGTGGTTTGGGCAATCGCACGCAGAAGTCCCAGAACGTGCTTCTTCCACCTTTCAGCGCGGGGTTGCCTGGACCAGGCAACCCTGCCCTGAATGTTGATCGTTGAACGTTCCTCCTCCCGGTTTCATGTGTAGAATTGCTGGGCCTCTTTAATGGGTTGAATTATGCGGTGGGTTTTGGTTCCGTATTCCCGCTCGTGAAGGCAAGGGCTTTAACGTTCTTCCTCGCGACATAGATCAACCACTCATTAAACCGTGAAACTGAATCCTCGGGCATATCTCCCCTGCCTGGCGATGCTGTTCTGGTCGGCAGCAGTTGTCCTTGCACAGCCGCAGACCAATCAGATCCGCATTGTTGAAATCCAGGGCACCGTCGAAGTCGCGCCAGCTTCCACCAAGACCTGGTCCACTGCCGCGCTGAATCAAAACCTTCGTCCCGGCGATCGTCTCCGAACTGCGCGCAATAGCCGCGTCAGCCTGCGTTGGACTGAGGATAGCGTGGTGCCCTTCGGCGCTTCGACGGAACTGGAGATTCTTCCTCCACGCGAAGGCCGGGCCGGGCTGGAGCTGCATCGCGGCGTGCTGTCGTTCTTTCATCGCGACAAACCGGGCGGCATCCGCATCGTGACGCGCGGGGCCACCGCCGGCATCGAAGGCACGGAATTCGTGCTGGCGGCCAACGAGGCGGGACGTTCTACGATTTCCGTAATTGACGGCAAGGTCAGTTTCGCCAACGAACGCGGCACGCTCCAACTCACCAACGGTCAGCAAGCCATCGCGCATCCCGGCGAGGCGCCGTTCCAGACCGCGGGGTTCATCGCGAATAACGTTTTGCAATGGTGCTTCTACTACCCTGCCGTGCTCGACCTGACGGATCTGAATCTCACTTCCAATGAACAGGCCGCATTGGCGGATTCGCTCGCCGCGTATCGCTCGGGCGATCTGCTGAGCGCGCTGGCGCGTTATCCGCAAAACCGCCAGCCGGGATCGGACTTCGAACGTGTCTATTACGCTGCGCTGCTGCTGTCCGTCGGCCAGGTCGAAGAAACGGAAAATGTCTTGTCCGCGCTTCCGGCTGGATCGGATCGCCCTCAACAACTCGCCGCCGCGCTGCGGACATTGATCGCCGCCGTGAAACGCGCTGAATCTCCATCAACTCTCGACCATCAACTATCCACTGCTCTCATCGCTTCCAGCTATTTCGAACAATCCCGCGCGATCCGCCGCGATTCCTTGGAACGCGCCCGCGAACTTGCCCGCGAAGCCACGGTGAAATCGCCGCAGTTCGGTTTCGCCTGGACGCGGCTGGCTGAATTGGAATTCAGCTTTGGCCGCACCAAGCAGGCGCGCGAAGCGTTGGAACGGGGATTGGAACTTTCGCCGCGCAACGCCCAGGCGCTGGCGCTGAAAGGTTTTTTACTCGCTGCAGACAACCAAGCCGCGGAAGCAATCGCGTGGTTCGATCGCGCACTGGAGATCGATTCCGCACTCGCCAACGCGTGGCTCGGCCGTGGGCTTTCGCGCATTCGCCGTGGGGAGGTTCGCGCCGGACGCGAAGATTTGCTGATCGCCGCCGCGCTCGAACCGCAGCGTGCGGAGTTGCGCAGTTACCTTGGCAAAGCACATGAAGCCATTGGCGATTATCCGCACGCGGAACAGGAGTTGAAACTCGCTTCGCAGCTGGATCCCAACGATCCAACCCCGCACCTCTACTCCGCGTTGATTCATCAGCAGAACAATCGAGTGAACGATGCGATCCGGGACCTGGAAAAATCCCAGCAGTTGAACGACAACCG
>CAMLLE010000390.1 GCA_946480555.1 uncultured Verrucomicrobia subdivision 3 bacterium | reverse complement strand
GAAATCGATGTGCCGTCACGTATGCGAATGAACGCTGCGCGCGATTCGTTGATCGTAAGCATCGCGCCGCCAGGGCATCGCGCCGGCCAGAGCCAGCACGCGCTGGTAAGCGGTGCCAGCGGATTCGGTGTTCATTGCCGGGGCGGCGAATGGCTGGTTGGTGGCGGTGTAAACGCCGCCAAACATCGACCAGCCGGTGTTTGCGCCGTCCACGAACTTGTCCTTGTCGTTGTCGATGAAGTTGCCCGATTGATAGATCCACGTGGACAGCGCGTCGCCGACAAACGCCTTGGTCTGGGTGGACATTGGGCCGGCCACGAAGTAGTTCGCCACGTAGTTCAGCTCCACGTTCTCCGTTTCATCGCCCCCGTAGCCGGCATAGAAGCCCCAGTTGTAAACCACGTTGTTGCGGAAATCGATGCGAGTAGTGTTTGCGGAAGTATCGCTGCCGACGCGCGGATTCCGGCTCGAATGATGCGCGTACAGGTTGTGGTGGTAGGTGTAGGTGGCGTCGATCTCGGACGATATGATCCCGCCGTAGCCATGCGCGCCCTTTTCATGGATGGAGTTCTTGAGCGATTCCGTGATGAAGCAATTCTGGACGGTGAGATTGGAGACCTTCCGGCTGACGGACAGGGTTTCATCCACGGACCAGCTGGCGGAAAGGTGATCGACGATGATGTTTGTACCGCCATTGATCCACATCGCGTCGCCTTCCTGGAAGGCGTTTGTGCCGAGGCGCGAGCGCACGTGGCGGACGATGACATCGCTGGCATTGATGTTGAAGGAGTAGTTCTGGAGGCAGATGCCATCGCCCGGCGCGCTCTGGCCCGCGATGGTGATGCGCGGCTTGTTCACGGTGAGCGTGGAATTCAGGACAATGTTGCCGGAAACCTTGAACAGGATCGTGCGCCCACCGGCGGGCGCGTTGTTGATGCCGTAACGCAAGGTGCCAGGGCTGTTCGCGTCGCTCAATGACGTGACGTAATACACATCGCCGCCGCGGCCCCCCAGGGCGAGGGCACCCGCGCCTTCCGCACCCGGAAACGCCACCAGCACGTTCGTCACAGAAAATGATTCGCTTGCCGCGCTGCTGAGTCCCGGACTGCTGGCGGCCAGCGCTTTCTCGCCGACCGCATTGATGCTGAGATTGGTGAACGTTGAAGCGCCGGCGGAATCGGTCGCGATGCTCGTGTTGCCATTCAAGGTTCCGGTGCCGCTGCTCAGCGCCAATTCAATGGGCGTTCCGGAATTCGTCACATCATTGCCGAACGCATCGCGCAATTGCACCACGACTGGCGGCATGATGGAACGATTCAACCCGGCGTCACTCGGCTGCGTCGTGAACGCCAGCGCCGCCGCAGCTCCCGGCAGGATTGTGAAACTGGCGCTGGCGGCATTCAGACTTCCCGCCGAAGCCGCGAGCTGTTTCAAACCAGCGCTGGTGAAACTCAGGTCCGAGAACGTGGCGGCACCATTCGCATCTGTGGATTGAACGAGCGTTCCGTTCAATGGGCCTGCGCCACTCGCGAGCGATAAGGTCACCACCACGTCCGGCACCGGCGCGCCGAGCGAATTCGTTGCCACCACAGCAATGGCGGGACTGATGACACCGCCTGCCGTGGCGCTCGTGGGTTCTTGCTGAAAGTAAATGCCGGCCACTGCCGGAGCGGCATTCTCCGTGAAAGTTAACCGCGGCGCGAAGGTTCCGGCCGCGCCGGCTTGAAGGCCAGTTGCCGTGGTGGTGGTTTCCTTGGAAGCGAACCGCGATTGTCCGGTGGAGCCGGTATCCACACCGACCAGGATCGTGATGGTCGCATTCGGATGGCTTTGAATGAAACTGGTGAGGGCGGCTGAACTGAAGGTGACCACGGTAGCTTCCGCCGTTGCATTCATGGTGGCGGACCCGAGATCGACTGTGTTGGTGAAACCTTTGGTGGCTGGAATGCCATCGTAATGAAGCCCGGGCATGGTTGAGAATTTCAGGGCTGTGTTGGCGGCGGCTTCGGACCAGTCGTCGTCCGTCCAGGCGCTGCCGGTTCCATTGTTGTTCGCGGCCACAGTTCCATTTGCCACGCCGTAATAATGCAGGATGCGTGCGCTGTTGGTGCGGTGGTTGACGAGTTCGATCTGGAAGTTCGTGCAGGAAGGCAGCGAATAGCCGGTCAGGTCGAAACGGAGCGCAATGACTTCGTTGATGAACGAACTCGCGCCATTGATCCAGCGCGCGTTGATCTGGGTGTCGCTGCCGGAACCGGAGGAATCCAGTGTGTTGGTGCTGCTCGTCGTGTAATTGCATTCTACAATGCCACGATCCGCCCCGGCGCCCACCGTCGTTGAAACCGTGGCGGCCTTTGCGATCGGAGTGGAACAGATGGCGCAGAAGATGGTCAGAACTGCGAGTGCCCCACTTTGAAACGGGCAGGGCGAGAGGAAGCGAGGGATGGACATAGAGGAGCTCTTACCGGGGTGCAACATTGTTCACGGCCATAAGGTGACGCGTTGAAGTATCCGCAGCACTCCACGTCAGCGCAATTGGTCGTTTCTGCACAACACCATTAAGATAGTGCCCTCGTGATCGCCACGGCTGGATTGCCGCTTTGGGACGCGAGTCGGGATTTTTCGCCCGTGCTGTCGGGTTTTCCCGTGGCGGTGGTCTGATGACAGCCGTTGCAAGAACTGGAACGGCGGCGCTCGGCTGAAGGTTACCTCCGGCCGTCGTACCACGTATGGCACGCTTCACGGCTGCCGAGAGTTTTCCCGCCCGCCAGAACGGTGCGCAGAAGAAAGGTTGCGTGTTCCCGGACGGTGTAGAGATGCAGCTTGCGGGCTGAAGTTACGAGCGGATGGCGGTGCAGGATTACCACCTTGCGCTTCTCGCTACGCGCCAGTTTTTTGAGTCGTTTGCTCAACTCAATCTCTTCGCTTGCGTAGAGCTTGAGATTGAACCCGCCGATGGCGCGAAACGCGCGCGTCTCGCAGAAGATGAACGAACCCGCGACCCAGCGACAAATACGACTTACGCGATTCCACGCGGCAACGATCAGGTTTGCACGCGCGTAGTGCCCTTCGAGCTTCACCACGGAACCGCCGGCGATACATCGGCTGGATTCGATCTCCTGGGCGACGTCGTCAAACAACTCGGCACTCGGGTGGGAATCGGCATCGACGAAAATCAGCCAGTCGCCGGTCGCAGCTTCAGCTCCCCGATTGCGGGCGCGGCCAATCTGGTTCACGGGTTCGAAAACCACCTTCGCACCGGCGGCTTCTGCGATTTCCGTCGTGCGATCGGTCGAGTTGTTGTTGCAGACGATCAGTTCAGTTGACCACCCGCGCCGTTCGAATGGCGCGAGACCGCTGCGAATGCTCCGGAGTGTCTCGCCAATCAGGCGTTCCTCGTTGAAGGCGGGAATGACAATCGAAATGCGCATCAGCTTTCAGTGGTTTTTGCGAAGCGCAAAGTCAAGTCGCTGCGAGGTTGGGAAGCTCCATGAGTTGGAATTCCAGTTTCAAGGGAAGAAAACGGCGCAACGAGTCGCTTGCTTCTGCAGAACCGACCTCGTGCCCGGCGGCTGCGCGTTCTACTCCTTCCTGGCCTTGGCGATCAGGTCGTTCAGCTGCTGGGTCCGATCGTTGAGATCTTTCACCACACCGTTGTACTTCTCAGCGAGTTCATTGAACCTCACGACGGCTTCGTTGCGATCCGTCGCGAGCGATTGCAGTTGCTCGTCCAGTTTCTTGAGCTGGTCGTCCCGCGCGGAAACCGCAGCGGCCCAGTTGGTGATGCTGGAGCGCAGTTGATCGCGTTCGTTGGTCAGCTGAAACACGCTTGCATCCGCGGCATGAAGCTTCTTCTCCGTTTCCTTAAACTCAACGTTCGTCCGGGCAAGCAATTCGCGGAAGCTCTCGAGATCGCTGCGGCAGCCTTTGATTTCCTTCTCCTGGTTTTCGATCGTTTTGACGTGTTCCATGCGATGCTTCAGCAGGGAATTCACTTCCAGGTTCAGCTCACGGTTGCCGCGCCATTGGAAGACGCAGAGCACCGCAAGCGCCACCACGCCGACGAAGTTTACGAGCTGAAGCGAACGGTTCATCGTCTCAAGGCATCATGCACGCGGCGCACCTTATTCATTCTCGCGGATTTCAAAAGCCACTTTCTCGATGCCGGCCGTCACGATGTGGATGCGGGCGAGCGTAGAGGTCA
>CAMLLE010000389.1 GCA_946480555.1 uncultured Verrucomicrobia subdivision 3 bacterium | reverse complement strand
CAGCGGAAGTCTCGGCCCCCAAACCAGCGCCAATGAAGCTGAACGGGATTGTGTTTCACGCCACCAAGCCGTCTGCGATCGTAAATGGCAAAACCGTTTTCCCCAACAGTCGCGTTGGTGAGTTCACCGTTCGGACCATTACAGCCAACAGCGTGCTCTTGGTAAGCGCCACCGCGACGAACGTGCTGAGCATCGGAGACCTCTGATCCGTTCGAAAGGTTTGGTGCGAATGAGGCCTGCCGTTCCGCGGTGGGCTGTTTTCCTGTTAACCACGGATGGACACGAACTGACACGGATACAACCGGCTTCCAGGCGACTGGTTCAATCAGCAATGGCATCCCAAGCTTTTCAAGAAAGCCAAACGATCTTTCCCATCTGTGTACATCCGTGTTCATCCGTGGTTGAATTCTTCCTTCAAATGAATCCCGCGGTTTCAACCGCCGCCTTTGGCACTTTCGTGTCCCGCGGAGTCATAAATTTGCTTGGCCTTCAACGCGGCTTCACGATGATGGAGCCCCATGAATCTGCTCCGGGAAAGAATCCAGGAATCGGCTGTCTCCGCCCGATTCGTGCCCTTCTTCGTTTTCCTGATCATTACCGCGCTCGGCGGCATGATGGGCGGCGACTGGATGTTCTGGATGTATGCCGTGAAGGTCTTCGTCGGGATTTGGATGATCATGGTGATGTATCCGATCGTGAAGGAGATGCGGTGGGCGTTCAGCTGGGAAGCCGTCGTGGTCGGCATCGTGATCTTCGTCGTCTGGGTGGGCATCGATCCTTACGTGCCGAGGAACACGTTGTTCTTCGATGACACCAAGGACAGCGTCTGGGATCCATTCACCCGGTTCGGAAAGGAAAGCCTCGCGGCCTGGAGCCTTGTGGTCATCCGCATCTTCGGCATGACGGTCATCGTCCCGCCGCTGGAAGAAGTTTTTTACCGATCGTTTCTCTACCGCTATTCGGTGCGGGTCGATTTCGAGAACATGCCGTTGAACCGCTTTCATCCCACGGCGTTCATCGTCATCGCGATTCTCTTCGGCATCGTGCATTTCCAATGGCTGGCGGGCATCATTTGCGGCATGGCGTATCAGGCGCTGGTCCTGCGCAAGAACCGGCTCGGCGACGCCATGACGGCGCATGCGATCACGAATTTCCTGCTGGGCGTTTACGTGGTTTGGAAACAAGGCCCGGCGTGGAAATTCTTCTAAAGTCAAAAGCGGAAAGCGGGAAAGCGAGAAAGCGGAAACAAGCTGGGCGAGCATTCGTTCCGTATCCGTGTGAATCCGTGTTCATCCGTGGTTAAGCTCTTTCAACCATGCCGCCGTGCGTGATTTTTGAAGACGAACACCTGCTGGTGGTCAACAAACCGGCGGGCGTAAACACGCACGCGCCATCGCCATTCGCGGGCGAAGGCATCTACGACTGGCTGAAGCATCGTGAACCGCGCTGGGCGAACCTCGCGATCGTGCATCGACTCGACAAGGAAACGAGCGGCGTGATGGTCTTCGGCAAAACGCAACTGGCGAATCGTTCGCTCACAGCACAGTTCACGGAACGACGCGTTCAAAAAAGGTACCTGCTGCTCACGGACGGGCGCGCACCGCGGCGGGAGCTGATCGTGAAATCCAAGATCGCTCGCGCTGGCGAACGCTATCGAAGTTCTCCCGACGGCGAGATTGCTGAAACCCGTTTCACTCCCGCAGGAACGTCTGCTGAAGCCGGGGTTGCGATCGAGGCGGAACCGTTCACCGGTCGCACACATCAGATTCGCGTTCACGCCGCGGAGCAAGGCTTCCCGATTCTCGGCGACACGCTTTACGGCGGTTCACCGTTTGCTCGCGTCTGCCTTCACGCGGTCGAGATTCGTTTTCAACATCCGGCTGAGAACCGCGAAGTCAACTTCAATGCGCCCGTGGATTTCGCCGCCGACCCGAGCACCCTGCTGCGCTTAGCGTTCATTGATCCGTCGGAGTCCGACGCCTGGCGCGCGATCCACGGCGCGAGCGACGGCTGGCCCGGCTGGTATCTGGAGCGGCTGGGGAATTTCGTGCTTTCGCAAAGTGAACGGGAACTGACGGAGCAACAGCTGACGAAAATTCGGGATTTGCGATTTGCGATTTGCGATTTACGAGCGAATCGAGATGCAGCCGCTGTCGATTCCAGTTCCCAGTTCCCCGTTTACCACAAAACGCTGAATCGCCATGTCCGCCGCACCGCCACGCCGCAAGCTTCGCCGCAGCTGGTTTCTGGCACGGCGGCTCCGGAGCGTTTTCTGATTCGCGAGAACGGCGTCGCGTTCGAGCTCAGTTTCAACGAAGGCTACTCGGTCGGATTGTTCCTGGATCAACGGGATAACCGGCGTCGATTGCTGACCGGGCATGTGTCGGCAGGGTTCAAACTGAGCTATCAGCAACCCGCGGGCGGGCCGCACGCGCTCCGGGCGCGTCCGGAAGTTTTGAATGCGTTTGCTTACACGTGCGGGTTCTCCGTGTGCGCAGCGAAGACAGGTGCGCGCACGACCAGCCTCGACCTTTCGCGCAAATATCTGGATTGGGGTAAACGCAATTTCGAGGCGAACGGCATCGACCCCGCCGCACATGATTTCATCTATGGCGACGCGTTCGACTGGCTGCGGCGGTTCGCCAAGAAACAACGGAAGTTTGACCTGATCATCTTCGATCCGCCGACGTTTTCGCAATCGAAGGAAACCGGTGTGTTCCGCGTGGAGAAGGACTTGGCGAAGCTCGTCGAGGCAGCGATGCCGCTGCTGAACCCGAACGGCTTTTTGCTCGCGTCGAGCAATGCGGCCGAGTGGGAACCCGCCACCTTCGTTGAGCAAATCACGAGCGCTGTTCAGACAAGCGGCCGGAAAATCAGCCAGCAGCATTACGTGCCGCAGCCGCCGGACTTCCCGATCTCGCGCGAGGAACCTGCGTATCTGAAAACCATCTGGCTGCGAATCGCCTGATGGAATAAACCGGAGCTCGCGGAGTCTCGCTGTCCCGCTTCTCCGGAAACCGAATCAAACGGTCAGGATTTCCTTCTCCTTCGTCACAATATGCCCGTCGATCTTCGCGATGTACTCATCCGTCAGCCGCTGCAATTCCTTCTCCGCCTTTTCAACTTCGTCTTCCGTCACACCGCTGTCGTGGGCGTGTTTCTTCAATTGCTCCATGGCGTCGCGGCGCACATGGCGGATCGCCACACGGCCATCTTCCGCCATCTTCTTGATGATCTTCACAAACTCGACGCGGCGTTCCTGGCTCAATTCAGGAAAGAAAATCCGGATGGTGCGGCCCTGGATGGCGGGGGTCAGGCCGAGGTTGCTTTTCTGGATGGCCTTTTCGATCGGATGGAGCGATTGCGCGTCCCACGGTTGAATCGCGAGCGTGCGTGGCTCGGGCGTGGTGATGCCGGCGAGTTCGCGGATGCGCATGTTCGAGCCGTAAACTTCGACGAGGATGTTCTCGACCAGGCTGGCGGACGCCTTGCCGGTGCGCACGCCAGCGAATTCGTTCACCACGACCTGTTCGGTCTTCATCATTTTCTCTTCCGCCTCAAGAAGGATGTCGTCCAGTGCCATAAGTGTGCGCAACCTAACAAAGCGGCTCCGCACTGTATAGAGGCAAGCGCGGAAAAGCGGGTGAAGGTCACGACTCGTTGAACGCCGCGTAAGTTACCAACTCGATCGAATCCAATCGGAGTATCATTCAACCACGGACGAACACCCATCAACACGGATTGATACGAGATGGCTGGTCCTCTCAAGTTGAAATTGCACTCTCGAGCCGGAGACGAGCTTCGGCCTGGCAGGGTTCCCGTTCACCATTCTTAAGCGAGCGGGCGAATCACACGGCAAGGATTTCCAGCCGCAAATGAATCCGGGGAAATGGACCGCGTCACCACGCTGCCCGCGCCGATCACACAGCGATCACCGATTTCAACGCCCGGACAAATGATCGCTCCGCCGCCGATCCAGACGTCTGACCCAATCTTCACCGGCTTGGCGAACTCCAGCCATTTGCGCCGCTCGGCTGCCGACACGGGATGCGTGGCGGCGTAAATCTGAACCGCCGGACCACACAGCACGTTGTCGCCGATCGTCACTTGCATCACATCCAGTATGACGCAGCTGAAGTTGAAGAAGACCTTGGAGCCGACGCTGATGTTCGTTCCGTAATCACAGATCGGAAGAGCACACGTCTG
>CAMLLE010000388.1 GCA_946480555.1 uncultured Verrucomicrobia subdivision 3 bacterium | reverse complement strand
CGGGCGCAGAACGAATTGTTGAAATCCTGGAGCGTCAGGATCGAGTTCAATCCCGGCCACATGCCGGAAGAGCCATTCGCCAACCGAACCGAGCGAATAATGATTGAACGAATTCATGTGCGGCACGAAGAAGCCTTCCGCCTCGGTCCACCCGTTCCAACGTTCCCAAATCGTCGTCGCGCCGTGTTTCACCGGATACAACCATGACGGATAGGTCTCCTGCAGCAACAGCCGATACGCCACATCCGCGCGGCCAGCGAGCGTGAGCTGCGGGTTCAAGTGGCTGATGCCGATGAATCCCGTGCTCAAATGCCAGTCGAGGGCGCTGATGTTCTCCACCAGACGCGCCGCCGCGCGTGCGTGCAAGGCATCGGGCAGCAGGTTGAACGCAAGTGCGAGCAAGTAAGCCGTCTGTGTCTCCACCGCCAGCCGCCCGTCTTCGCGCAGCCATTCCTTTTGGAATGCCGCGCGCACTTTCTCGAACATCTCTTCAAACCGCGCGGCTTCTTCTTCGCGTCCCAACGTTCGCGCCATGACCGCCATCTTCGCCGCATCATCCGCCCAATACGCCGTCGCCAGCAGATTCTTCATCGGCGAATGCGTGCGAAACGTGGTATCGCTCGGGATGCACAGCCAGTCGCCGTAGTTGTTTCCCAGTTCATTGACGCGAAGTCCGTCGGGATTCTTCCGTTCGATCCAGTCGAGCCATTTCACCATCGCATTCCAATGACGTTCCACGATCCGCCGGTCACCGTACACGCGCCAGATCGTCCATGGCACGATGATCCCGGCGTCCGCCCAACCAGCGGCACCGCCCAAGCCATCGAGGCCGACGAAGTTTTCGCCTTCGCGCAATCGCGGCGCCACATCTGGAAAAACGCCTTCGGCAGTCTGCGCGTCTTCCACATCGATCATCCACTTCGCAAAGAATGCCGCGACGTCCATGTTGTAACTCGCCGTGCGCAAAAACACCTGCGCGTCGCCCATCCAGCCGAGGCGTTCGTCGCGTTGCGGGCAATCGGTCGGAACCGAAAGAAAATTATCCTTCTGCGACCACAGCCCGTTCAGCCAAAGCCGGTTCACGCCTGCGTGCGAACATTCGAAATGCCCGGTCTCCTCCGTGGCTGAACGCACCACGCAGCCGGTGATCGCTTCCAAACCCGGCGCTTCGTGCAGCCCGGAGACTTCCACAAACTGGAAGCCGTGAAACGTGAAGTGCGGTTCAAACACTTCCACTCCCCTGCCCTGGCAGATGTAAACATCCGTCGCTTTCGCACGACGCAGGTTCTCCGTGTAAAGCGTCCCATCCGGGCTCAACCGCTCGCCATGCCGAATCGTGATTCGCGTCCCAGCCGGAGCCTTCACCTGCAACCGCACCCAACCGGCAATGTTCTGGCCGAGATCGAAAATGAACACGCCGGGCCGGATTTCATTGAGCGAAACAGGCGAAAGCCGCTCCATCACGCGCACCGGCTCCGACCGTTGCGACACCAGCGCGACCGGCGGCGCGGCCACTGTGCGCGCCCGCAGCCAATCGTTCTCCAGGAAACCCGGTGTGTCCCAGCCCGCCCGCTCGCGTCGCGCGTCGTAGATTTCACCCAACATGGAGTCCGACGCCAGGATCGGTCCGGTATTGCACGTCCACGATTCGTCCGTGCAAATCGTCACATATTGCCCGCTCTCCAGTTCCACTTCGAGCTGCAGCATCAGGCTGTTCTCCAACGAACCGTACCGCCCGCGCGTTTCCTGCCAGCCCACGTAACCACTCCACCAGCCGTCGCCCAGCGTCGCGCCAATCACATTCGCACCAGGCTGCAACAACTCGGTCACGTCATACGTGCGATACTGGATGCGCTTGTCGTAATCGGTCCATTCCGGAGCAAACACGTCGTCTCCCACCCGCCTGCCATTCGCGCGCAGTTCGAAAATCCCCCTCGCGGTCGCATGGAGCACGGCGCGTTTGATCGCGCCGGGAATTTCAAACTTCCTCCGAAACAATCCTGGAGTTCCAGGATCGACCCAAGTCGGTTTCACCGCGTCGGGGTCGCGCTCAATGATCGCTGGATCGGTGGCAATCCATTTCGCGGTCCAGTCCGCGGCTTCCAACAGGCCCATCGACCAGAATGAAATTTCGGATCGCGTGGAAGCGCCGGTTTCATCCCAAACTTCGACGAACCAATAACACATCTGCCGCGATTGCAGCGAGCCGCCGGCGTAGCTGATGTGCGTGGCTTGATCGCTCTCAACGCGACCGCTGTCCCACAAGTCTGTCACGCCAGCCGCGAGCTTCTCGCGCGTGCTGGCCGCGCGAATTCGATACGCCGTCTGACGCGCGCCGCGACGACTGGATTCCATTCTCCAGCTCAGGCGCGGCATGCGTTCGTCAATTCCAAGCGGATTGACCAGATACTCGCAGCGCAGCCCGGTGATTTGCATGGTTGCCGATTGATTCATGATCCCGCGCGCTCAGTCTCGATTTGTTCCAGCGATTTGCCCGACGTGTTCGGCATGAAGAAAAACCCTACCGCGCCACTGATGATCAGGAACAGCGTCAGCAGCGTTGCCAGCGTGCCGATGCCGTGGTTGGAAAGCGCGGGGACGAAGAAGCTCCAGATGCCGACGGCGATCCGAGCCGCGCCGAAGGTGATTCCCTGTGCGGTTCCACGCAGCATCGTGGGAAACAATTCCTGGCTGAAAACCTTGTAAAACGCTTCGCCCGCCAGCGCACCGCCACCGGCGAAGAGCACGATGTTCAGCACGATCACCGGGATGCTGAACGGCATGACGATTAAAATGCCGTAGGCGAAAATCTGCGTCACGGCCCCAATGGCCCAGAGCAATTTCCGCGTCCTGTGATTGCGGTCGGCATACGGCATGAACACCAGCGCAGCGACGATCATCGCCGTGATGAACGCCGCGCTGGGCAGGCCGACGCCCAGCGCCTGGCTGTCGGCGTTGTGCTTCGTGATGAGGTAGGAATTGAACGCGCCTGCAGTCCCGGCAGCCAGATTCCAGAAAAGATAGATTGTCGCGGTCCAGACCAGCGCGCGCAGATTCGCGCCCGTAAACAGGGCTGCAACTTCCCGTTTGGCCGTCGAAGCCGCCGCCACCCAGCGCGCCGACTCCGCCAGTCCCCGTCGCAATGCCCAGGTGACAATGGCAATCACGAACAGATGAAGGAAAACGATCCGCACTCCCAGCAAGCCGAGCGATGCCAGGGCCAGGGCCAGCCAAAGGACGATGGTCGGTCCAAGGCACCAGGCAATCTGCGTGAAACCAAGGAGCTTGCCCCGCGCTTTTGCCGGCGCGAATTCGCCTACGAGAGCGAGCGACGTTGGAATGTCCGCGCCGACGGCCAGCCCCACGACGAACGTTCCAAAGAAGAGCATCTCCTTGTTCATCGCAAACGCGATGCAGAGGATGCCCGCCGCATAGACGAGCAGATCCCATTGGTAAATCCGTTTGCGCCCGAGTTTGTCCCCCAGCCAGCCGCCGATGAACGCGCCCAGCGCGCAGCCAATGGCGTTCGGCCCGATGGCCTGCAGCGCGCCCACCGCGCCATCGCTCAGGCCGAACTGTTTTTGAAAAAGAGCCAGGCCCGCGCCAAGCGCGACGATGGAACCGGCGTCGAGGTAGGAAGCCATGCCCGCGAGCGCGGACCACTTCCATTGCTGCCGCGTCACCGCGGATTCATTTTCGGTGGTGGGAGTCATTGTCGCCATAGATTCATCGCTGCAGTTCGTTTTTGCCCGAGAGATTCGCCGCCGTTTCCCGATTGCCCGCCGCACGTTTGCGCCAGTAGTTCGCCAGGATGGAACCGCTGATGTTCATCCACGGGCTGAAGATCGCGGCGGCGAGGCCAACGGTGCCCAGCTTGCCCATCGCGCCCGCCAGGCCGGATGCCATGCCGCCATTTTGCAGACCGACTTCAAAGGCAACCGTGCGGCACGAGGCAAGGTCAAGCCGGCAGAGCCGCGCCAGCCAGTATGCGAAAACATAACCAGAGACATTGTGCAGCGCCGCGGCGCAAAACAGCAGTCCGCCCACCTTCAGGAGATTGTCCCGGCCTGCGGCAGTAGTCACAGTCGTGAAGTAAACAATGCCAGCCATGGAGAGCAGCGGCATCCATCTGGGAAGCGATGGCAATGCGCGCGCGATGAAGTGATACACGACTCCGGCGAGCGGTGCAGCGATGATAAATCCCAGCGCGCCAATCC
>CAMLLE010000387.1 GCA_946480555.1 uncultured Verrucomicrobia subdivision 3 bacterium | reverse complement strand
GACTTGCGCCGGGCAAACACAAGATTGCGGTCATCAACCGGGGGCCGGGCCCCGTGGCGGTGGATGCTTTGATCATGCGGTAGGACAATCAACGGAAGGGCCATTTATGAAATCAACCAACTCGTCACGCACGCAGAGCAAGGAGCATGTCGGCATCCTGGTTGTCGCACTTCTCTTGATTCCTCTGGCTGTCGTGGCTCAGCCGCTTCCCACGATGCCGCCGGCCGGCTATGACCAGGGCGGCCGCTTCCCGGCGGGCACGATTCAATGGAGTGTTTCTTACTACTCCTCGGTGGCGGGAAGCAACCTGACCATGCATGTCTATACGCCACCGGGCTACACTCCGAGCCGGAAGTACGGCGTCGTTTATTGTTACCAGGGCATCGGAGTGAACGCGGACACGATGTTTGCCGATTGGAATGTTTACGCTGGCGGCGTCGCCGACAACCTGATCGGCGAGGGGAAGATCAAGCCGGTGATCATCGTGGCATTGAACAACCAGTTCGCGGGAACCTACAGCGACGTGAACGGCATGACGATCAAGGACGCCATTCCTTATGTGGATTCGCATTACTCCACGTATGCGGACGCCGATCATCGCGGTGTTTACGGCTATTCCTGGGGCGGGGGACATGCCTTCAATGTTGGCTGCGGAAATCTGGATACGTTCCGATATATTGCGCCGTCGTCCGCCGCGCCGAGCAAAGCTTCGGATAGCTCGCTGTTCCCGAACGGGGGCGCCGAGGCCAAACAGAAACTCAAGCTGCTGCTGATCGCCTGCGGCACATCGGACAGTCTCTACGGCGCCAGCGAAGGCGCGCACAATTACTGCGTCGCGAACAACATCCCGCACGCGTGGTGGCCGATTGCGGGGGCTGGACATTGGGCGAATGAAACCTGGCGACCACACATGTGGAACTTCCTGCAAATGGCTGACGCCGCCGGAATCAGCGATCCGCCTGTGCCGCGTTCTGCGTACGTTCAGAACGAGGCGGAGAATTTCGATCGCCGGCAGGGAGTGACTCCCGAAGCGTGCAGCGAAGGCGGGCAGGACATCGGCACGATTCAGAACGGCGCCTATGTGGCCTACAACAACGTGGACTTCGGAACCGGTGCGACGAATTTCCAGGCGCGTGTTGCATCTGCAACAAGCGGTGGGAACATCGAAATCCGGCTTGGGAGCACGAATGGAGCATTGATTGGCAGCTGCGCAGTCCCGGGGACCGGTGGGTGGCAAACCTGGACCACGGTCAGCACGACGATCAGCGGCGCGACGGGTCTGCAAAACGTGTATCTGAAATTCACCGGCGGCGCAGGATACCTGTTCAATGTGAACTGGTGGAAGTTCGGCGGACCAAGTTCGTCGGTCGCGATTCCTTCCGTGCCTGGCGGACTTATTGCGACTTCTGGAAACGAGCGGGCACTGTTGCGCTGGAATGCCGCCAGCGGCGCGACATCTTACAATGTGAAGCGCGCCAGTGCGAGCGGCGGGATCTACACGACCTTGGCGACCGTGGCCGGAACGAATTTCACCGACCGGACTGCGATTGGCGGCACGACTTATTACTACGTCGTGTCCGCGCTGAACCTCGGCGGCGAAAGCGGTGACTCGATCGAAGCGAGCGTGACGCCGGTCGTGCAGGTGCCTTCGCCCTGGCTGACGCAGGATGTCGGCGCGTTGGGTTTGGCGGGTGGCGCAAGTTTCACGAATGGCATCTTCACCGTGACTGGAGCGGGCGCGGACATTGGCGGCACGTCGGATCAACTTCGTTTCGTTTATGTGACCAACAGCGGCGACTGTACCATCGTCGCGCGCGTCGCGTCGCTTGAAAGCCACATCAATGCATGGTCGAAAGCGGGTGTGATGATCCGAACCTCGCTGGCGACAAACTCCGCGAACGTCTTCATCGGTCTCACACCTGGCAATGGCGTCACCTGGCAATATCGGTCCGCAATCGGCGGCGCGACCACCAGCAGCAGCGCGGGCGGTCTGAACGTGCCGTATTGGGTGAGGATCGTTCGAACAGGAAACACCTTCATTGGCTCCTACTCCGCGAATGGCACCACATGGACGCAACTGGGAAGCACGGCCATTGCAATCGGTTCAACGGTTCATGTCGGTTTGGCAATCACCAGCCACAATCCTTACACGCTTTGCACTGCGGCATTTGAACACGTGACCGGACCCGGTTGGGCGCCGGTGCTGCCGTTCATGCCGGCGAGTCTGACTGCAACGGCTGGTGTTGAACGAGTGACGTTGAATTGGACGGGTTCAACCAATGCGACCAGTTACCGTGTGAAGCGAGCAACGACCAGCGGCGGGCCCTTCACGACCGTTGCGACTGTCGCCGCCACGAACTACACCGACACCGCAGTGGTTGCTCGCACGACGTATTACTACGTTGTTTCGGCCGTGAACAATCTCGCGGGCGAAAGCACCGACTCAGCGCAGGCGAGCGCCACGCCGATCTCCGCCGTGCCGTTGCCGTGGATGAGCCGGGACATCGGCAACGTCGGCTTGTCCGGCAGCGCGGGTTTCACGAACAACGTGTTCACCGTGAGAGCGTCCGGCGGCGACATCTGGGATTCCGCTGACGCGTTCCGCTTTGTCTATGTTGTGACGAACAGCACCAGCTTCAGCGTGACGGCCCGCGTGATGTCCGTGCAAAACGTCAATTCGTGGGCCAAGGCCGGCGTCATGGTGCGCGCGAGCCTGGACCCAAACGCGGTAAACGCGATGGTGGCGGTTACTCCCGGCAATGGCGTGACGTTTCAATATCGTTCCGCGACCGGCGGCGGCAGCCTGAACACGGCGGTGGGTGGAACGGCTCCGCGTTGGGTGCGGTTGGTGCGCAGCGGAAACACCTTCACGGCCTTCCATTCCGCGAATGGCTCGGCCTGGACGCAAATCGGCAGCACGGTTCTGACTAACATTTCGACGGCGCACATCGGATTGGCCGTCACCGCGCATAATAATTCCGCGCTTTGCACCGCCACGTTCGACAATGTGACCTTGCCCGGTTGGCCACCTCCGACTCTGTTGCTGGATGCCGTGGCGTTATCTCCCACTGAGGTTGGGCTCACATGGAATGACGTTGCCGGTGCGACGAGCTACAGCCTGAAACGCTCCGCTTCGAGTGGCGGACCGTATTCGGTTATCGCTGCCGGCTTGAGCACAACGAACTTCACGGATGGAGTCCCGTCGGTGCGGAACGGCTACTATTACGTCGCATCGGCGGTGGTCGGCGGCAACGAAACCAACAGTCCGGAAGCTGCGGTGCGTTTCCCCGTGCTGACCGGCACAATCATCGGAACTCCGGGTTCATGGAACAACTCTGGCAACACCATCGCGAAAGTCTTCGATGGAGATTTGAGCTCTTACTTCGACGCCCCCAATGCGAATGGCGCATGGGCGGGACTCGATTTCGGAGCGGGCTTCATCCGATCGATCACCCGCATCAACTATTGTCCGCGGGCCACCTTCGAGTCGCGCATGACTGGCGGAGTTTTTCAGGGAGCGAATCAGGCTGACTTCAGCGACGCTGCCACGCTTCACACGATCTCCGCGCCACCTGCGTCCGGAGTGTTTACGTCTGTGAACATCAACAATCCGTCGGGATTCAGGTATGTCCGCTACCTTTCGCCGAACAATGGATTCGGCAATGTCGCTGAACTCGAATTCCAGGGGTATCCGCTCACTCTGACGCCGCTGCCGTTGATGCACCCGGCAATCACGGGTTCAGAACTCGTTCTGACGTGGCCGCTGGCGAACGCCGACTTCAGGCTCCAATCCTGCACAAACCTCATGTCTGGCGATTGGGCGGATGTGACGTCGCCTGTTCCGCAGATCACTGACGGCGAGTGGCGCGTCGCGCTGCCGGCGGCGGGTGAGGATGGCATGGTGTTTTATCGCCTGGCGAAGTAACCCGGACGCGTTCCGATTCATCTGTGAAGGTCAATCTATGGAAACCATTAATCGACGTTCATTTCTCAAGCAAAGCACGCTCGCCGCAGCCGCGTTTAGCATTGTTCCTTCAACCGCACTTTCAGCCGATGCGGCCGACAAGGTGAAGCTCGGCGTGATCGGCTGCGGCTGGTGGGGCATGGTGGATGTGGAAGCCGCGTTCAAGGCTGGCGGCGTTGAGGTGCTCGCGATGTGCGACGTGGATGCCGATCACCTGCAGAAGAGCGCGGCCAAGGTGGAATCGTTGCAAGGCAGCA
>CAMLLE010000386.1 GCA_946480555.1 uncultured Verrucomicrobia subdivision 3 bacterium | reverse complement strand
CAAGGCGAAGAGGTGCTCATCAACGGGACCGGCGCGCAAACATCCACCGCGTCACGCTGGGGCGATTACAGCGCACTGACGCTCGATCCCGTAAACGATTGCGACTTCTGGTTCACCGGGGAGTATATCGCCGTCACGGGGACTGCCAGCTGGCGCACGCGCATCGGCAAGTTCAACTTCGGCGTTTGCACCCCTTCGCCCCGCGGCGACTTGAACGTGACGCTCACCCGCTGCAGTTCTGGTTTGCCCGCCACGAATGTCAGCGTCGTCACAGCAGGCGGATACTTTCGATCAACTGACAGCAACGGCCTGGCGGCGTTTTCGCCCATCAATCCGGGAACTCACACGCTCACCGTCTCGAAAGGCGGCTACGCGGTGCTGACGACGAACGCGATCGTGACAGACGGCTTGACCACGTCGTTGAACCTCTGTCTGCCCCAGCCGGCGATCAGCGTTCGCCAAACGAACAACGCCGTGGTGTTATCGTGGCCCGCGTGGGCCAGCGATTACCGGCTTGAATCCACTGGAACCCTGCCAGCGCCCGGAGGATGGACGGCCGTACCGCAGAATTCGTCGCTGTCCGCCGGCCAGTTGTTCGTGGAAGTTCCGATCGGCTCCACCAACCGGTTCTTTCGCCTCGCGAACCCGTGACTGAACAACCACATGGACTGCCACCCACCAAACCCGGAATTGAAACGCCTATGAAGGGCTCCAAAACCCAACCGCCAAGTCCCAGAGAACGACCCAATTCGCAAAGCGATGGGAATTCTGCCCATGAACCGGCAGTTGGCAGCCGCCGACGTAAGGTGGCGGACACGCTTGACTGGCAGTATTCTGCGCCTCCTCACGTCGGCGGCTACGGTTCTGGGGTTCAATGCGCAAATCGTTCGGGATATTCCAACTCCGTGCGGACTGCCGCCACCCGTCATTGGACCTTAAAGCTCGGAGCTTTTCTGGTGGTTGGCGCGTGGTGCCTGATGCTTTCAGCCCACGCCCAAGGCACCGCCTTCACTTACCAGGGCCGGTTGAACGACGGCGCGAATCCGGCCAACGGAATTTACGATTTGCGATTCGCGATTTACGAATCGGCAGGTGGCGGCAGCCCGGTCGCGCCGGTCCTTACCAATTCCGCCACGGGTGTCAGCAACGGACTGTTCATCGTCACGCTGGATTTCGGTGCGAACATCTTTACCGGCGCGAATCGCTTTCTGGAAATCGCGGTGCGCTCCAACGGCGTCGCGGGTTTCACGACACTCAGTGCGCGGCAAAGAATCACGCCCGCGCCCTACGCCATCTTTGCGGAGAACGTGGGTATCGGCGGATTGACCGCAGGCACATACGGCAACGCCGTCACGCTGAACAACGCCAGCAATAGTTTCAGCGGCAGCTTCAACGGCAACGGCGCGAATGTGACGAACGTGAATGCCGCGACGCTTGACGGATTGAGCAGTTCCAGCTTCTGGAAACTGGGCGGCAACGCGGGCGCAAATCCGACCAACGGCGCGTTCCTGGGCAACGCGGACAACCTGCCGCTGGAATTCAGAGTCAATGGCCAGCGCGCCCTGCGGATTGAGCCTGCGACGAACACTACTTATGGCTATAGCCCAAACCTGGTGGGTGGCTATTCCGGCAACATCGTGAGTAATGGATTTGTCGGTGCATTGATTGGTGGCGGTGGTTATGCCGGATTTATCAATCGTGCGGGCAATCATTTTGCCACGGTGATCGGTGGTCGGGGGAACACCGCGAGCGGCATTGCTTCGACCGCGATGGGGTACAACACCGCCGCCAGTGGCTGGGCTTCGACTGTGATGGGGTCCGCCACTGAGGCCAGCGGGGTTTATGCAACTGCGATGGGGTCCAGCACCACGGCCAGCCAAGAGGCTTCAACTGCGATGGGGGCCGGCACCACGGCCAGCGGCCCCGCCTCTACCGCGATGGGTATTGACACCGTGGCCAGCGGCTATGCCACCACTGCGATGGGGTATGACACGGTGGCCAGCGGCTCTGTCGCCACCGCGATAGGGTATGAAACCGTTGCCAGCGGCGAATATTCCATCGCGATGGGTCGCACTGCTTATGCCATTCATGATGGCACGTTCGTGTGGGCGGACAATCAAACCGGCATCTTCAACTCCACCACCACCAACCAATTCTCCATTCGCGCCTCAAACGGCGTGCGAATTGAAGGCGGATCGGATGCCAGCCTCACCAGTCGCGGCTACCTCATGCTCGGCCCGGTCACGGGCAACAACCTGCTCTTCGATAACAACGAAATCCTGGCGCGCGACGACGGCGCGACAGCCACGCTCTTTCTGAACAACTCGGGTGGCGATGTGGAAACTGGCGCCTCACTCGGGGTCGGTCGCAACCCTGCCGCCAACGCCCTCGAAGTCAATGGCAACGCCTCCAAGTCCGTCGCCGGCTCATGGCTCGCCAATTCCGACGGACGCATCAAACAGGACATCCAACCGGTGACCAGCGCCCTGACCACCCTCGACCGGGTCCGCCTCGTCAGCTTCCGCTATACCGACGCTTATCGCAGCGAGCATCGCGGCGTGGAAGACCGCCGCTACCTCAACGTCGTGGCCCAGGAATTCCGCGAAGTCTTCCCGGACCACGTCAAAAGCAGCGGCGAGAAACTCCCCGACGGCTCGGACATTCTCCAAGTTGACACCTATCCGCTGACGATCTATTCCGCGGCCGCAATCCAGGAATTGAACCAAAAGCTCGAAGACACGCGCACCGAGAACGCGGCGTTGAAGGCGCGGCTGGAGAAGCTGGAACAATTGCTGGCCCCCAAACTGGCGGGAGGCGCGCAGTGAAGAATTCCAGAACCAAACACCCGAAAAAGGAACAGCAACCTCAATCGCACTGATGTCAGACCGTCCATTCTGCTATGAAACTCACACTTACCTATCCGCTCGTGGCGACTCTGTTGGGTGCCGCCTTCCTGCCTCAGGCCTTCGCCCAGTCCACGGCCTTCACCTATCAGGGCCGGCTGAACGACGGCGCAAATCCAGCCACGGGGATTTATGATTTGCGATTTACGATTCACGATTTGCCCGGCGGCGGCGCGCAGCAAGGCGGGCCGTTGACCAATTCAGCCACAAGCGTCAGCAACGGGCTGTTCACCGTGACTTTGGATTTCGGCGCGGGAGTGTTCACTGGCGCAAATCGCTGGCTCGAAATCCAGGCCCGCACCAACGGCAGCGGTGTGTTCACGCTGCTGGCCCCGCGCCAGGCGCTGACGCCCACGCCGTACGCGATCCATGCGGGCGGCGCGAACGCGAGCGGATTGAGCGGCACCATTGGGGGGGCTCAGATCGCACCCGGCTCGATCGGTGCGAACCATCTTTCGAACAGCGTCAGCCTTTGGGGCCGGGCCGGTAATGCCATTTTTTACACCGGTGGCGATGTGGGAATTGGCACAACCAATCCGCTGGTCGCAATCGGCTATCCGGGCGTCGGCTGGGACGGTCTTCACACGGTGGGCGCCAGTGATAACGGGGTGAATTTGATCCAGGGAATCAATTCGGCTCGGTTGCACTTGCGCGCGAATAACAACTTCACGGATGTCGCGCAGGATTTCATCATCGCAAATGGCGCCAACCGGATCGATTTCCAGTGGCTTGGCGGCGGCCTGGCGAACCGGCTTGTGGCGATGACGATTGCCACCAACGGAAACATCGGAGTCGGCACGTCAACTCCGGGCGCACAACTTCATCTCGTTTCCGCGAACAATCCGACAATCAAACTTCAGTCCGACGGCACGTCCGAAGTTTCAGGCCGGATGTCTCTGCGGCAATCCAACGAAACCGGATTCGACACTTACTACGACGGAGACAACGCCGTAGATGCGCTTGTCTTCGAAAGCTATACCAGCGGCGCTCCCACCACCAAGGCCATGGTCATGAAGTTGAACGGCAACGTCGGCATCGGAACGAGCAATCCCACTGACCGGCTCCACGTTGACGGCTACATCCGGGCCGGCGGAGTCATCGCCACCGATACGAATGGTGCGGTCAAAACCAGCCTGGAAGTGGACACGAACGGCAAGGGAAAGCTGCTGTGTGATTACATCCAGATCAACGGCGGCGCAGACATCGCGGAACCGTTCGAAGTGAGCGGCGAACAGACGATTGAACCGGGAATGATCGTCGTGATCGATCCCGAGCGTCCCGGCGAAATGCGCCTCAGCAATCGCGCCTACGATCCCACGGTGGC
>CAMLLE010000385.1 GCA_946480555.1 uncultured Verrucomicrobia subdivision 3 bacterium | reverse complement strand
GGCGGGCTTGAGGAGAAGCTGAAGAAGCTGGGCGACGCGAAATTCCGTGAGATCGAAATCGACTATCCGGCGATGAAGGAACAACTGCGCAGCCAGCTCGAGAAAAAGCCGTAACGTGGAGTCGAACAACGATGGCCGCCCACGGAGGCACGCAGGCGGCCGCCATTCGAGCTGAATCAAACCATCGAGGCCCGCGTCGCCGCGCGGAAATGCCCGAGCAGGTCGCTCCGGCTCACCTTGGTGAGGTCGGACGGGAGATCGATCTCAATCTTTGCCCGCACATCGGGATGCAATTCCTGAAGCACAGCGTTGTTGATTTCGCGGCTGCAGGCGAAAAAGCAGCGATCCACTTCGCGATCCTTCACCAGCGCGTTGATGCGCCCGGCCAATTGCTTCAGGCAGCGTTTGCGTTTCTCCAGCTCAATGTTGTGCCGTTCGCCGGCGGACATTCCCCCGATGCTCTCGCTGGCAATGCTAACGCGCGGAAATCGTCCCGCGAGGTCGGTTGCCTCCTCCACCAGTTTGCGCGCAGCGCCGGTGTTGAATTGCTCGATCAGCTCGAGGCGGGGATTGCTATGAAATGGGTCGGCATCGACCCGGTACGCTTTCAGTTGTTCCAGATCTGCGACTACGATCAACGTGTTCTTCATATCCTCTTGTTTGGTTTGCAGAACCCGGGATTGACCCTTGGGTGAAGCAATCTAGCACTCGCATCGCACGGCGCAAAAAATTCGTGCCACTCCCGGCGGAAATTTCCTCAATTCGCTTGTGCAAATTGGCGCGGCGGCTTGAATGTCGCGCATGCGAAATCCAATCATCGCCGCCCTCGACGTTCCCTCCGCGGAGCGCGCACTCGCCCTGGCCCGGGAAATTGCCCCGGCAGTCGGCGCGTTCAAGATCGGCAAGGAGCTTTTCACCGCGGCCGGGCCGGACATCGTCAAACGCGTCCGCGACACGGGCGCGGCGGTGTTTCTCGACCTGAAATTTCATGACATCCCGAACACAGTTGCCAAGGCCGTGGCGTCGGCCATCCGCCTGGATGTGCAGATGCTGACCATTCACACGAGCGGCAGTTCAGCCATGATGCGGGCCGCGGAGGAAGCGGCTCACAAGACGTCAGCCGAACTGCGAACCGAACTTCCGCTCGTGCTGGGCGTCACCGTGCTGACCAGTATGGACGGCAACGCGCTCAGTGAAATCGGCTGCGGCAGCGATGTGGGAAAGCAGGTGGAACGGCTGGCTACCCTGGCCGTGAAATCGGGTTTGCGCGGCCTCGTCTGCTCTCCATTGGAACTGGTGCAACTCCGGCAAATCCTCCCGGCGGAGACCCAGCTCGTCACCCCCGGCATCCGGACCGGCGCCGAAAAAGCCGACGATCAAAAGCGCACGCTCACTCCGAAGGAAGCGATGCAGGCTGGCGCCAGCTGGCTTGTGATCGGGCGTCCGATTTCCGCCGCGGAGAACCCGCGGGCAGCCGCGGAGAAGATTTTGGAGTCGGTGGCTTGATCCGGTTTCATTGCCGGAATGGAAGGCATCTCGGCCAGGTTGGAGTTCCACCCAGATTCCAATCTCATGTATCCACCAAGAACGGAGGCGTTCACCAGAGACGCCGCTACACCGGTTCAGGCCAATAACGCCACGCGGTCGCTTCAATTCACCGGAAGCCGGTTGTCCAATTCGGAATCGGGAAAAATGATCTGCTTGCAGCCCGGTCCGCAGCTGATCAGCAACGGATGCCGCGGCGCGAGTATTGCCAGAAGTTCGTCGTCGTTGATTTCGCTGTATCCAGCGAATGCAAATGCCGTCTCGATGACCGGAATGGTGGGTGCCGAAACGACGAGCTGTTCGGCCGGGAGCGGAACAGTGACGACGATCGTGCCTTCAGCCAGCGGCTGGGTGCGGACCAGTTCAAAGGCTGGCTTGGGTGATTCGACGGCCACGGGCCGGAGACGTTGAGATTCCTTTGGTGCCAGCCAGAACCAAAGAGCGCCCAGCGAGATTAGCAGGGTGAAAACGCCATGACGCGCCTGCCGCCATTGCTGGCGCCTGCGCGCATGCTGAAGCGTCTGTGCCAGCAGTGCATCGCGAAAGGCCGGTTGCCCGTCGCTCAAGGCATCTGCCAGCAGACGTTCGTTTTCAGTGCCGCGCTTCATCTTTCAAACGAGTTTGCACCTGCGCTTTCACTTTCTGCCGGACACGCGTGAGCCGTGACTCAATGGTTTTCTCCGTTTCGCCCAGGTCCGCAGCGATCTCCCGAACGGAACGTCCCTCGTGATATTTCCAGCGCACGAGTTGTTGATCGTCGTCGGACAATGCGCGAATGCCCTGCTCGAGCAGCGCGCGCAAATCGGCTTCTGCCTCTTCTGCTTCGGCGGACTGATTCGGGCGATTGGCGAATCGGGTGAATCGATCCAGAAACGCGAAGTAACTCCGGCGTTTTCGGCCTTCATCAGTGACCGCACTGCGGGCCAGAACAGTGAGCCAGCTCCAGAATACAGCTTCCGTTTCGAAAACCCTGACGTGCCGAGCCACGCGGATGAGCGTCGCTTGCAACGCTTCGCGCATCGCCTCTTCGTCGCCGCGCGTGACCACCAGCAGATATCTGGAAAGCCGGTCATAATAGGCGTCGTAAAAGGTCCGGTAGGCTGCTTCGTCGCCCGCGCGCATCCGGCGGGTGAGGTTCTGAATATCCAGCGAACTGCCACCGCTGATTCCAGCCGTGGCAGACACTTCAGGCTGCGTTGGAGGCTGGATTTCCAAAGGAGGGCCAGACTGCCAGGCGAATCATTATTCCGACGGCTTGGGTTTCACCGGCAATCCGGTGGCCGGATCGACGACCGGAGGAGGCAGCTTCAAGGCTTTCAAAACCGAATCGATCGTCTGGAGCTTTCCTGGGTCCCCCACAGCGATCAAGAGCTTGGTGTCTTTGTGAAAGGTGAGTTGTGGAGTTTCCTTATCACCCATCATGCGCCAGCCGGTTTGAATCGCGGTGGTGATGTCATCCACTTTGAATCCGCCGTCAAGGTATGGCGCAAGCGAGTAGAAGCGGCATTCCATTGGTGCAGTGTAAGGGATCTCCGCCGGCTTCTCGTAACGGAAATACCAAACCGAGTCTGCGTTGGCGGGGTTGTCCTGCGTCGAAAATGTGTAGCTCACATGCGCTATTTGAAAAGACCCGGGGCGCCCGCGATCCAGATAGGGGACGCTTCTGAAGCTTGAGTTTCGCAGCGCCTCAAACAACTTCGGCGCAGTCACATTGTTCATTTTGAGCGCCGGTAATTTCACGTGCGCGGAATCCTCGGGAATGATGACGTTCAACGGCCTGCCCATGGCCTTCTCGATTGCAGCGACGAGTTCTGCAGGCGTGCCGCCCGGAAAATCGAGATTGAATGCCGTGAGCTCTGGATTCGCAGGATCATCGCTCGCCGCCTTGACAATCGTGTTCAGCCTGGTTTTGAAGTCTCCCCCTGCGGGAGGTACCGGTACTGGCACCCCAGGATGTCTCAGGGCTCGTTCCGGCAATTGACGTTGCGGCGCGGGCTCCGGTTGAGCGAAGGCGTCCACCATCGCCGCGAGAAGGATGGCTGCAGTCAAAAGTGTTTTCATGGTTCCTTTCGTTCGTTCTTTATCCAGACACACGGCGGACCGCGAGAAATCCTTCGAACTATTTTTCCACGGGGATCAACTCCGGAGATCGCGGGAAGTTGCGCGCAGAGGCGCCTGAAACAATTTCTCCTCCTGCGTCCCGGGCCGTGCGAAGGTCTGGAAGAACCATTGCCATGAACGAAGACAAATCACTTTACGAACGATTGGGCGGACACGACGGCATTTTGAAGCTGATCAAATCCTTTTACGCCGATGTGCGGCAGCACGCGGTGCTGGGGCCGATTTTCAATTCCAAGATTCACGACTGGCCAGCCCATCTGGAGAAGATCGCGGAATTCTGGGCGCTGCAAACCGGAGGCCCGTCGCGTTATCGCGGTGGGTTCGGCGCGGCGCACATTCCGCTCGAGTTGAAGCCGGAGCATTTCCAGCTGTGGCTTGGCTTGTGGGAGTTCAACAACTCGCGGTTGCTGGCTCCGGCCGAGGCTGCGGAAATGAACGCGCTGGCGCAGCAGTTCGCGCGCAGGTTGTTTGCGATCACGCAGCGGTAGCTTGAGGTTAACCGCAGAGGGCGCAGAGAACACAAAGCCGGGAGGCAAAAATTTAGCCTGCTCCCTTCCCAGCCGCGCCAC
>CAMLLE010000384.1 GCA_946480555.1 uncultured Verrucomicrobia subdivision 3 bacterium | reverse complement strand
GCACGATCCCGCCGGTTTCACAATTCTCGGCGCTTCATTTCTTTCCCTTTGGGGAATCGCCAGTTTCTTCAACCACAGGAACTCGACGTTGGATTCAGCACCGCGTTCTTTCCTCCCGGCCCGCTGCCCAGCACTGTTCCTGGCGCTCACGGGAGGATGGGCGGTATGCGTGCTTCTTTTCACCGAGGTCTGGTATCGCACACGCGAACGGAGCGATCCCGGAGGATTGCGGTGGACGGCCCAGGTGCCGACAAACGCGCCGGGTTTTGAATGGATAACCGTGGACCAGTCGATCGTGAAACACCTGCGTTGCGATCAAGCCCTGTCGGCCCGCTGGCGCGATGGCGATGCGGAATGGAACGCTTACTACTTCCGCTGGAACCCGGCATCCATCGAAACCATCCTCAACGCGCGCAGTCATCGGCCGGATCATTGCCTGCCGGCTTCCGGGTTCCGGCAGGTTTCATCTCCAGAGCTCGTCGCTTTTTCACTAAACGGCGTCGAAGTGTCCTTCCGCCATTTCATCTATCAGAATCAGAGTCAAACCTTGGATGTCTTCTTCTGCCAATGGGAAGATGGACGGGCAGCGGAAGCCACGATGCGGACTTCAGCCCGCGACCGGTTCCAGGCCGTGTGGTCTGGCAGACGGCGCGTTGGCCGGCAGACTTTGGAGCTGGTTGTCTCCGGGTATCCAAATTTGCCTGCAACTCGGGATGCCGTGAAACGACAGCTGGCCTCCCTCATGATTCCCGCCTCACCCGTTTCGAGCGGACCTGCTTTCCACCACGACTGAACTGCGCGCGAACGACAACCAAGATCAGCTCCGTTTAAAGCTTCACCTCTCATGAACCTCAATGGCCACCTTCAAATAAACGCCGTCGCCGAGACCGAACGCCTCACCGGACTCTTGCGCGATGCGGTCCTCAAAACCCTGCACAAACGCGGCGTCGTGATCGGGATCAGTGGCGGGGTGGACTCGTCCGTCGCCTTTAGTCTGTGCGTCCGCGCCTTCGGTCCGGATCGCGTCGTCGCTTTGATTCTGAGTGAGAAGGATTCGAGCCCTGACAGCGAACAGCTCGCGCGGGGTCTTGCAGAAGGACTGCAAGTGAACCCCATCAAGGAAGACATCACAGCCGCATTGGAAGGTTTCGGATGTTATCGACGCAGAGACGACGCGGTCCGCAGGTTGTTTCCCGAGTTTGATGCGGAAAAAGGCTATCGCGTGAAAATCACCCTGCCGTCAAACCTGCTCGCCGAAGGCACCCTGAACGTCTTCTCGCTGACGATCGTGTCGCCCGATGGGACGGAATTTTCAAAATCCCTGCCGCCAGCGGAGTTTCTGCAGATCGTTGCCGCATCGAACTTCAAGCAACGCACACGCATGGCATTTCTATATCACTACGCCGAATGGAAAAACTATGCGGTCATCGGCACGGCGAACAGGAACGAACACGAGCAGGGCTTCGTCGTGAAATACGGCGACTCCAGCGCTGATGTCCACCTGCTCAGACACCTTTACAAATCGCAGATCTACGCATTGGCCGCGCATCTTGGGGTTCCTGAGAGCATTCGCCAACGGCCGCCCACATCCGACACCTACAGCGCACCCTGCACCCAGGAGGAGTTTTACTTCCGGATTCCGTTTGAACTGCACGACGGGCTGCTCCGCATGGCGGAACTCGGCGCTTCCGCTGATGAAGCCGCGCAGGAAATTGGCATACCCGCGGCACTCGCCCAGCGTTTGCTGGAGGATGTTCATTCGAAGCACCGCGCAACCGAGTATCTGCGCATGCCTCCGATCGAATTCCGGAAATCAGTCCCCTGCCCCTGACTTGATGACCACCGTTGAATCCACGATCAGGACGCCATCCAGTGGCCGCTGGACGCCAACTTTGTGGCTGCTCTTCGGATCGCTCCTCGTGACGGCGCTTTGGTTCCGCCCGGCCGAAAACAAATCAAGAGGTTCAGGGACGATTCCCGCAGCTGGCGGCGCCGAAATTGCGCACATGACTGTAGTTCACAACTCATTCGCCTCACAAGCGCCGCTCGACATCCTGTTCATTCATCATTCGTGCGGAGGGCAGCTCCTGGCGGATTACGGGCCCGATCTGGGAACGAACTGCATTTATCAAACTCACCCGAACGGTGGCGGACTGCGAACCCGGCTGGAGAAACGGGGTTACGCCGTTCACGAGGCGTCCTACGGCAGCAAACTCGGCGACCGGACCGATTTGTTCGACTGGCTTCCCAAGTTCCGCAACCAGATGGATCACATCCTCGCGTGCGATTGCCAGGATGGACGGCAACCCGATGGGCGGAAGAACCGGATCGTTGTGTTCAAGTCGTGTTACCCCAACAACAGTTTTTCCGGGGAAGGCAAACCTCCGGGGAACCCTAGCGGTCCCGAACTGACCCTTTGGAACGCGAAAGCCACTTACCGCGAACTGCTCAAGGAATTCCAGGCGCGACCGGGAGTCCTGTTCGTTTGTATGACGGCTCCGCCCCTGGCCCCGAAGGCAAAACCTGAAGCCGCATGGAAACGCGTTGCCCGGAGCATGCTTCAAGGAGCAAGCGCGACAAGCAAACGGCAGCAGTCCGCACGTCTCGCGCGCGAGTTCAATGACTGGCTCGCAAGCGAGGATGGCTGGCTGAAGGAATCGGGCGTTACCAACGTGGCGGTGTTCAATTATTTCGCGATACTCACCGATTCGAACCAATCAGGACTGTCTGTCTATCCCACCAACGATGGTTTTGACAGCCATCCGAGCCGCCAGGGAAATGAGAAGGCGGCCGAAGCGTTCGTATTGTTTCTGGAAAACGCGGCCGTTCGCGCAGGGCTGACGCTCGCGCCGGCTCCGACCGCAGCACTCGAGTGAATTATGCTTAGAATCCCGTTTCACAGGCCCAGCATCGACGAGGCCGAAATCAACGAAGTCGTGGCCACATTGAGAAGCGGCTGGCTGACAACCGGACCGCGGACCAAACAGTTCGAGCAGGACTTCGCCCAGTATATCGGCCGGCGGCACGCCGTGGCCGTGAATTCCTGCACAGCGGCGCTGCACCTGGCGCTCGAAGCAATCGGGCTGAAACCGGGACAGGCAGTGGTTGTTCCGACCATGACGTTCGCGGCCACTGCGGAGGTCGTCCGTTATCTTGGCGCCAGACCGATTCTCTGTGACTGCAGGACGGAGGATTTCAATCTCGATGTGAAGGACGCGGAGCGAAGAATCGAATCCGCCTGGGAGGGCGATCAGGACGTGAAGGCCATAATCCCCGTTCACTATGGAGGCCAGATTGGCGACGTGGCCGGTGTGCGCGCGTTGGCGGCAAAATACAAACTCACGATCATTGAGGACGCGGCGCACTGCTGCCCGGCGTTCTTTCGTGAAACGCCAGACAGTCCCTGGCAGAAGGTGGGAAGCAGCGCGGCCATTGCCTGCTTCTCGTTCTACGCAAACAAGACGATCACCACGGGAGAGGGCGGAATGGCCTGCACGGACGACGACAAGATCGCCGAACGGATGCGCATCATGTCGTTGCACGGCATTTCACGGGACGCCTGGAAACGCTACACAGCGGAGGGCAGCTGGTATTACGAAATCACCGCACCGGGGTTCAAATATAACCTGACAGACATCGCGGCGGCGCTCGGCCTTCACCAATTGCGCAAAGCCGATTCCTTCCACCAGCGCCGGATTAGCCTGGCCGCGCAATACGCGGAACGGCTGGGCAGCGTGGAGGAAATCATCCTGCCATCCGTGCATCCCGACCGGATTCACTCGTGGCATTTATATGTGATCCGCCTGAAACTTGACCGGCTGGACATCGACCGCGCGGGATTCGTTTCCGAGCTGCAGAAACTCGGCATCGGAGTGTCGGTCCATTGGATGCCGCTGCACATGCATCCGTATTATCGCAAAACGTACGGTTATGCGCCGCATGATCTGCCGACGGCCTGCTCGCTGTATTCTGAGATTCTCACATTACCGCTCTATCCGGACATGAGCTCGGCGGATGTGGATCGTGTCTGTAATTCAGTGAAGGATGTCATCACCCGCCATCGCCGCAGGTCACCGCGACGGGCCATCCGGGTTCAAAAGCAATGCGACAACAGGTTGTCTATCTGACGGGAAAGCGCGTTCTGGATGTAATTGCCGCCGCACTTGGGCTGGCGTTCTTGCTGCCGCTGGGCCTGCTGATCGGAGTTTTGACGAAGCTGGCAGACGGAGGTCCGGTATTCTTCGCGCAGAC
>CAMLLE010000383.1 GCA_946480555.1 uncultured Verrucomicrobia subdivision 3 bacterium | reverse complement strand
TCAATGGTTGCTTTCTTAGCTTAACCACTGGTCGGATTTTTGGGGAGCACTTCAGCGCGCTTCATTCCACTTGTTCTGACGATTGGACTCTTAGCGGGTTGCGCGACCGATTCGCATCCACCCCCGCCGCGACCAGCATCGCAGCCACAGCAGGCCAAGCTACCGATGCACTCGTTTTCGGTTGGCATGACACGCAAGGAGCTAAGAGCAGACATTGTGGACTCCTACCTCGTGGCGTCTGCTTCTCGTCCAGCCACCGGACGGTCGGGGCAGGTTTCGCCTCCCGCTGGCGGACGAGCAGCAATGTTCGAGCGTTCTCATCCCGGGGCGACTGTGGAGGCGTATGACGTTTTTTGGGTCGGCCACACCAACCGTCCGAGCATGTATTTCGGCAAGTGGCTGGATTATTTTTATTTCGACCGCGACGAGAAGCTGATTGGATTTGATCGATGGGTGATAGATTGACGACACCTAGCCATGCGCTGCAGCGAACCCGGCTTGAGCGCTTCGGTTGCAATCCGAACCCTCGGTGTCGCCGGGTCGCTGATCTCGGTCGTTCGACGACTTAGCGAAAGGTATACCCATGAAAACTAGAATCCGACTGTTCAATGCGGGCGCGTTGGCCCTGGGCGTTTTGGCTGCGACCAGCGCTCCGGCCGCAGTCCCAATAGATGGGCTGGTGGCATACTACCCCTTCAACGGAAATGCCAACGACGCCAGTGGCAACGGCAACAATGGCGAAGTCTTCGGAGCCACCTTGACTTCTGACCGATTCGCCAATCCCGATAGTGCATATCGTTTTGGTGGCGATGGGGGCTACATTTACATGGCTCCTAGCGCAAGCCTCAACATCACTGGTGACCTGACGATTGCTGCCTGGGTCGACCTTTCTAGTTCGAGCGTTGACATGAATGCCGTGATCTTCAGTGACATGTTGGAATCGTCACCCCACAACGGTTACTCATTCCGACTTTGGGATGGTAACAAACTGCGCTTCTTTTCCGGTGACCAAAGCCTCTTTGCCACCACGCCCTTGCAGGTTGACGTGTGGACGCACGTTGCTGTTCTTCTCTCAGGCACCACTGCGACCACATATATCAATGGGGCGTTGGACTCGTCGGGCACAGTTGCCGTACCTACCAGCAGCAGCGTCAATCCCACTATTGGAGCTTCCGCGCAACAGGCTTATGGCTGGGATGGGGGGATTGATGATATTACGGTTTACAATCGTGCGCTTTCACCTGCTGAAATCACCGAGCTTGCACATATTGTGCCCGAGCCGACAATTCCGGCTCTCATAGGTGTGGGCGTTATGTGCAGTCTGCTGCGCCTTTCCCACCGCCGATCTTGAGAATCAGGAAAGAGATGGAAACGAGAATCGTCGAACAAGTCACTGCAGCCAACGCCGGTCGGGCGTCCCAGTTCGCATTCGCGGTTCAAGGAACTGGCCCGGCGTGGCTGAGTTGTGGCGTTCGATGCCAGAGCCGCACGTTTTCTTGTATGTTTGGCTTCAAAAGGAAAAGGACGCTGAAGGTGTTGAGTTCCTGAAGTTCTGTGAGCGGAACTTCAGTGCGAAGGTCGGTTCGATCCAGACCAAACCTCTCGAAGGTCATCGAACAATCGGGTGGAGCGAACAGCCGCTAAGCGTTTCAATTTCGACGGCGATGGGTTGCAGATCGCTGTGATTGCAGTCGCGAGCGCGCTGCCAACGGTTGTCGCTCAGCTGAAACTGACGCTGCCTGACCAGCCCCGCCGAGAATCACCGCATCCGGCAAACTGTTTGATTGAGCCCCTGTAGTGCAGACCTTTTCGGTCGGCGGATTGATTGCCAACCACTTCCGGCTCCACCCCATCCCAATAGCGGAACTGGGTTTAGGGATTGGGAGGTTTATGGCATCCCCAATTTGTGGTGGTCGTAATCGGCCCGACGTGCAAGATTCAGTTCGAAGCCACCCATACAGACATGAGCAATCTTGCGCATGACGCCGACGAAGCTCCCCGGGCAAAACCGGATGCCGTCGCTTTGATCTGTCTGTCACGCATTGCAAATGAATCCGCGTAGAACGCATTTGCCACTTATTCCCCATGAAACATCTTCTCGCACTCCTGCTGGTTCTCGGCGGCCAGATCACACTTTCCGGAGTCCAGGCGGCCGACGCCAAATTGATCAATGGGCATCCCGCCGATATACGGACGTTGAAGGTGGGAGATCCCGCGCCGGACTTTGAGTTGATCGGAACGGACGGCAGGATGCACAAACTGGAAGACTACAAGGGAGGCGAGGTGCTGGTTGTTCTGTTTACTTCGAACCATTGCCCGACCTCGCATAGCATCGAACGCCGTCTGCAGCGGTTCTTCGCAGAATACAGGAACCGCGGGGTGAAACTCGTGGCCATCAATCCCAATCATCCGGACGGCCTCAGCAAGGACGAACTTGGCTATGGCGAGTTCGGGGATTCTTTCGAGGAGATGAAACCTTATGCCGAGAAGAACCAGTGGACATTCGATTATCTTTATGACGGAGACAAGCAAACGGTTGCGCGGGCCTATGGTTGTCTGGCAACTCCGCACGCCTTCGTTTTCGACAAGGACTTGAAGCTGCGTTATTCGGGCCGGTTTGACGACTCGCGTTTCTATGACGATGCGACCGTGAAACACAGGGACGTCCAGAATGCCGTGGAGGCGATTCTAACCGGCCAGCCAGTCCCGGTGGAATTCACGAGGCCCCATGGTTGTTCCACCAAGTGGCGCGAAAAGAAAGCGGAGCACGATGCCAAACACGAAGCTTGGGCAAAGACTCCGGTCAAGGTCGAAGTCATCGACGCGGCAGGCATCGCGAAGCTCCGGGCGAACACATCGAACAAGTATCGGTTGATCAATGTCTGGGCCACTTGGTGCTCACCGTGCGTGCAGGAGTTTCCCGATCTTGTCGCGATCTCCCGTCAATTTGACATGCGCGATTTCGAACTCATCACGATCAGTCTCGACAAGCCCGCAGACATTACGAAGGCCGAATCGTTCCTGTTCAAGCAGGCCGCGGGGATGAGCTCGAAGGTGGCGAACTCAGTGAAAAGAGAAGGGCGCACCAGCAATCATTATCTGTTCGACGGCAGCACAGACGATCTTGCGGCGGCATTGGACAACGAGATGCCCGGCCCGATTCCGCACACAATACTCGTGGCTCCCGGCGGCAAGGTGGTTTACCGACACAACGGCGTCATTGATCGCGCTGAAACCGTGAATGCGATTCTGGACCAGATCAATCGCTACTATTCCCCACCGCAAGCGGCTCGGTAGATCGTGGGTTGAAGAGGAAGAGCGGTTTTGAGCGCGGCGTTGCATATCGGCAAAGCGGCCGATCGCGTGCAACGGGTGGCTCGCGCGAAGGTTCTTGTTCTTCAAACCTGATCACGAGTTCTGAACGCTCTTCATCTTTCGCCCCTCCGGGGTTCGACGATTCTCTTCGGGAATCCATGGGTTCCGCTGCGCTTCACCCGTGGCTACTGGTTTTCGCTCCCAGGGAGGTGAGGATGGTTCGCGGAAGACGTACCGACATTCACGAGGAAGCAGGCATGGATGTGCCGACCTGCATCCGGTCGTGGAATTTCACTGAATTGATGGACGGCGTTTTGACCACGGAGGCGCGGAGGGCTGCGAGGAAGGCGTGTTCCGGTGGAGATCGAAGTGAGGGCGACCAAGACCGAAGGTGAAATCGGGCTGCGGACAGGACGGAGGCGGCAGCATCCGTTCAGCCTGATTTTTGGGAATCCTGTACCGCGTCCTTGCGGATGACGTGCGTCTGAGTGCTTCGGGATGGTTGCGTCAGGGTCGGTGAGTTCAGAAACGTCGCCATGGGCGGCACATTCTTGGGCCAGTCCAGGACCGCAGCCCCCGGCCACCGCAAGAGTTGTCGCGCGGCCAAATCCGGAGACGAGTTGCTCACGATCAACCTCGTCGCATTGGTCAAAATGGATCTCCAGAACAGCTGTGAACGTCGATAGCAGCGCGCCAGTTTTTTCAAAGAAGTGGACATCGAGGCGGCGCATTGCGCGGCTCCAGCTTTGTCATCGGCGCTCAACCGGTCGCACATGGCGGCGAACATGGCTCGCGAGCGGTCCAGATGCACGCGCGCTTTGCCGCGGTGCGCACGGCTTGCGGCTTTTTTAGAAGCGATCTCAAAGGCTCGTGAAGTTCCCCGGTTGTAGGCGGCCAGCGTTTCGACCAGGAAGGCAACGCGCGAACGGGGGAACAACCGCAGGT
>CAMLLE010000382.1 GCA_946480555.1 uncultured Verrucomicrobia subdivision 3 bacterium | reverse complement strand
CCGCGGAGGCGCAGAGGCGCGGAGGACACCCTATTTTGATTGCTCCGCGTCTCCGTGTCTCCGCGGTTGTCGGAAATTTCTTCTGGTAACCGCTCTAACCTGTTCCAGCTTCGTTCTCTTCGTTGCTTGAACTCGAATATCTTGCCGTCGGAATTTCTCAGTGATACACCCACCACCGCAGGAGCGGGGAAGGAATCTGATGGCAACCCACTACGCCCATACAGCCGAGGATGCGGATGGCAACCGTTTGCCTGAAAAACATTGGCAATTGCTGTCGATTCATCTGCGCAACGTCGCGGCCCTTGCGAAGCGGTTTGCAGAACCTCTTGGACTGGCGCCTGAAGCGGAGATTGCCGGCCTGCTGCATGATTTGGGAAAGTATGCCGCTCGCTTTCAGGCGCGTCTTAACAACTCGTCGATTCGCGGCATCAATCATTGGGCAGCGGGTGCTTCTTACGCGGCGACTGATTTGAAAGCATTGCCCGTGGCCTTTGCTGCCGATGGGCATCACACCGGGATCCCTGCTTTGCACGACTCCGAATCCGGGATTCCGCTCAAATCAACCGCCGCCAGTTTTGCCGATTTCAGCCGCCGACTGGAACTTACCGGTCAATGTCCGGAAGATGCTGCAACGCTGCTCGCGCGATTCCAGCTGGACGGGTTGAACCTGCCGCCATTCTCTCCGCGCCCGATTCCGAAGGATAACTGGTTTGAAGAATCGCTGCGCACGCGCCTGCTCTTCAGTTGCCTCGTTGACGCGGATTTTCTCGATACCGAAGAACATTTCGATGCCCGCCAATCAACCGAACGCTCTGTTCCCGAACTCAAAGCGGAACGCGCCCTGGACATTCTCCAACGATTTCTTGCCTCCAAATCGTCCGGCGGTCCAGTGAACGAACTGCGCCGCGGGCTGCTTGCCGATTGCCTGGATGCCGCATCGAAACCACCCGGCCTTTTCACCCTCACCGCGCCCACCGGAAGCGGCAAGACGCTTTCGTCGCTCGCCTTCGCTCTGCGCCACATCGTCCATCACAACGCCAGACTTGCTCCTGATGATCCACGCCGTTTCCGCCGCATCATCGTGGTGATTCCGTTCACGAGCATCATCGAGCAGACGGCCCGGGTTTATCGCGAGTTGTTTGAACCGAGCTTTGGCCCGGGCTACGTGTTGGAACATCACAGCGCCGTCGCTCCACGTGAACGGAAGGAGGATCGCGGCCGCGACGCGGAAGAAGCGCGTCTGCGCCGCGCCCGCCTCGCGGCAGAGAACTGGGCGTCTCCGCTGGTGGTGACCACCAACGTTCAGTTCTTCCACAGCCTCTTCAGCAACCGTCCGTCCGACTGCCGAAAGCTTCACAACATCGGTCGCTCGGTCGTGTTGTTTGACGAAGTGCAAACCCTGCCAACGCGCCTCGTCCCCTCGCTGCTCTCCGGTGTGGGCCTGCTCGTGCGCGATTACGGCGTGACCGCAGTGTTCATGACCGCCACGCAACCTGCATTCGCGTCCGCCGGCAAAGCGTTGCCATATGGATGGAAGCCGACATAGATTTCCTCGAATCCCGGTGCGATGGCCGAGACGCTGTGCCGAACGAACATTATTCTCCCCAAGCCGCACGATTCTATTGCCTGGCCTGAACTTGCCGCCCAACTCACCGCCGCGCCGCAATCGCTGTGCGTCGTCAACACCACCAAGGACGCCCGCGAACTGTTCAAGCTCATCCGCCCTTCCGAAGCATCCGCGTGCTTCCATCTTTCTGCACGAATGTGCCCCGCGCATCGGCAGGAGAAACTGGAGAGCATCCGTGCTCGTCTCGCCGCCGCCCAACCCTGCCGCCTCGTTTCCACCCAACTGATCGAGGCGGGCGTGGATGTGGATTTCCCAATCGCCTACCGCGCGCTTGGTCCGCTCGATTCTATCATTCAAACCGCGGGCCGCTGCAACCGCGAAGGCCGTCGCCCCGCGCCATGCCTGGTGATTGTGTTCCGACCCATAGACGGCGGGCATCTTCCCAAGGGCTACGAACAAGTCATGAAGATCACCGAAAGCTTCCTGGCCCGTTTCGACGAGGCGCAAACCCGGATTCACCAGCCCTCCTTCTACGCGGAATACTTTGCCGAACTTTACGGCCTGCTTGGACCGGAATCGCGGCAAGCCGATCCCGTGTTCGCCGCCAGCGCGGAATTCAATTTCCCCAAAGCCGCGCAAGAATGTCAGTTGGTAGGGAACGAAACCCGCGCGGTGCTGGTGAAATGGAAACGCGGTGCGGACCTGGCCGAAAAACTTGAACGGCAAAAACACCTGACCGCCGCCGAATGTCGGGAAGCGCAGCGCTATTCTGTGAACCTCTTCCAGAGCGAGTTCTTCGATGCCCAAGCGAAAGGCTACATCTATCAACCCGCCGCCGACTGGAATTTCTGGGTTTGGAATTCCGATTACGACGAAGACCTCGGGCTTGGCCATCTGGACACAACCGCGTTTACACTATGAATCTTTCCTGCTCGCGATTCTCAACCATCAACCCGCAACTGTCAGCATGACCATCCATCTCCGCACCTGGGGCGACCTCGCCTGTTTCACGCGGCCTGAAATGAAAGTGGAACGCGTGAGTTACGCCGTCATCACTCCCAGCGCCGCGCGCGGCCTGCTCGAAGCCATTCTCTTCAAACCCCAATTCCGCTGGCGCATCCGCCGCATCGCGGTCAGAAGGCCCATCCGCTTTCTCGCCTTCCGCCGGAACGAAGTGAAGTCCCGCCTCTCGCCGCGAAATCCCGAGCCGCTGCTGGCAGATGACGACCGCACCCAGCGCAACACGCTCGCCTTGCGCGATGTGGAATACGTGATTGAAGCGAGTCTGCATTTGACGCCGCTGGCGGGGTTGCCGCGCCGTGTTCCCCCCAGCGACGAGGACAACGGCGAGGATTCGCTGGTGAAGTACCTCGCCATGTTCCAGCGGCGTGCGGAGAAAGGCCAGTGCTTTGCCCAGCCCTGCTTCGGCTGCCGTGAATTCCCGGCGCACTTCGAACTCGCCGACGAATCCGCCATGCGCGTCGCTCCCGGCCTGAATCCCGACACCGATCTCGGCCTGATGCTTTACGACGTGTTCAATCTTGATGTGTCCAAGGATCAACCGCCCGGCAAAGTGGAGAAGCCCGCGCCGCGCATCACGTTCTTCCCCGCGCAACTCAAGGACGGTATGGTAAACGTGCCCGATTGGGCGGACATGCGCCGCCAGTTCCCTTCAGAAATCTCCAATCTCAAATCTGAAATCCAAGGTGGAGGTGCGGCATGATGCTCCAAGCCCTCATCGCCTACGCCGAACGAAACGCACTGGGTGACGCGGATTTCGAAAACGTGGCTGTTCGCTGGCTCATCCCCTTGAATCAGGCTGGCAGGCCCGCAGGCGGTCCGATTCCACTTTCTGAAAATCCGGACGAAAAGAAGCCGCGCTCAAAAGTGCTCCTGCGCCCCTTCACGTCGCCCAACGAACTCAACCAAGGCACAAAATCCCATTTCCTTTGCGACACATTGGAGCGGGCCGTTTTGCTGCTTGATCCCAAAGCACCGGAAAAGGCCGAAGCCCGTCGTGTTCAGCACACCTATTTCCAGAATCTGCTGGAGGAGGCAGCTGTTGCTTGCGGGGATGAGGCGTCCGCGCTCCGCGCCGTGCTGGCGTTCCTGCGCGATGAATCGAGCATGGCTGAACTCCACAGTCAGCTTCTCGCTGCCAAGGCCAAGCCCACCGACAACGTGGCCTTTTCCGTGGCTGGCAGGAAATTGCTGGAATCTGAAATCCTCAAAACGTTCTGGCGCGCCCGCCGCAAGCGAATGAGCGGAGGATCGAAAGTCCGTAGCCGGCGCGTGTGTGTCGCCACGGGAGAACTGGCTGAAACGCTCGATACCACTGAGAAGATTAAAGGCGTTCCCGGCGGGCTTGCCACCGGCACGAACCTGATCAGCTTCGATAAAGATTCGTTCTGCTCGTTCGGCCTGGAGCAGGCGCAGAACGCCGCTCTGTCCGCGCCTGCGGAACTGAAGATTCGTTCCGCCCTCAACGCACTGATCGAGAAGAGCCGCGAGCAACGGCTGGTGTTCAACAACACCGTTCACCTGCACTGGACGCGCAAACCGCTGGAGTACGATCCAATGGACATTCTGGCGAATGCCGACGAGAACGCCGTGAAACAATTGCTCAAATCGGTTCACACCGGCCAGGCATCCGGGGACTTCGACAACAACGCCTATTACGCCCTCAGCTTGTCCGGCAACGGAGCGCGAATCATGGTGC
>CAMLLE010000381.1 GCA_946480555.1 uncultured Verrucomicrobia subdivision 3 bacterium | reverse complement strand
GTCCACGTGCTGTAGCCGGCCAGTGATCAGCAGGAACGGTTCTTCGGTGATAACGAGGCGGTTCGCTTCGAACATCGGCGGCGTTACGATGGCGTTGCTGATGCCAGTTTCATCTTCGAGGCTGATAAACACAAAACCTTTCGCGGTGCCGGGTCGTTGACGGCAAATCACGTTGCCCGCGATGCGGACGCGGCGGCCGTGCGGAGCGTTGGGCAGATCGACAGCGCGATAAACGTCCTTCAATTTCGGCCGCAGCAGCGCCATCGGATGTTGGCCCGTGGTCAGGTGCATCGAACGGTAATCCGCGCGAATGCGCTCGGCGTAATCCATCGGCGGCAGTGGTGAAGCTGGAGCGGAGATTTTGTCTGATGCGGAGCCTGAATCGTCGGACGGTTCAAAGCCTGCAACGGCCTTCACCCCGGTCTTCTCCGGGGAAAGTGAGGGTGTTTCGGAGTGGCTGGATTCATTCAACGTTGCGAGCTCCAATTCCGTTGGGGGATACGTTATTCCTTCTCCCGTCGGACGGGGGAGGGCTGCGGTGATGGCTTGTCTGCGGTTCGAATGACTCGCCGTCGTTGTGAGCTCTTCAAACAAATCTCCCTGCCGCCATTGCTTTTCCACCTGCCAGAGCGCGTCGCGACGATGCGCGACAAAGCAGTTGAACGCGCCGACCTCCGCCATAACGCGCCATTCATCTTTGTTCATTTGAACGCGCCGTTTGCAGTCATCAAGTGAAGTGAACGGCGCGCGGCGGCGTTCGGCGAGGAACTGCTCCGCGCTGCTCTGGCTCAACCCGCGAAGCACGCGCAAGCCGAGGCGAACTGAGAACGCGGCATTGTCTCTGGCAAGATCCGCATTCGGGCCTGGAATGGCGGCGCTCGCCAGAGGCGCCGCTACGCCGGTCTCGATCGTGCAATCCCAATCCGATCGCAAGGCGCATACGGGCAGGAATTTCACGCCGTGCCGCTGGCCATCCTTCACCAGAGAGGCCGATGAATAGAAACCCATCGGCTGGTTGTTCAACAAACTCGCGTAAAACTCCGGCGCGCGATGCGTCTTCAAATAGGCCGACGCATAGGCCAGGTGCGCGAAGCTGATGGCGTGCGATTCCGGAAATCCATACAGCGCAAAGGAGCCCACTGCTTTCACAATGCCTTCAATGACCTCCTGCGAAACGCCGTTTCGTTCCATTGCGGTGCGCAGTTTCTTCTCCACCTTTTGCATGCGTTCCTGCGATCGATGAAAACTCAGTGCGCGCCGCAGCTCCTCCGCCTCCGCGCCGGTGAAATCTGCCATTACCATCGCCATCTTCAGCATCTGTTCCTGAAACAACGGCACGCCCAGCGTGCGCCGCAGCACCGCGCGCAGCCGTTCGTCATAACACGGGAACTGTTCCGGATCGGTGCCGTTCTCGAGCACTTGCTTGCGCCGCTCAAGATACGGATGCATCAAGTGACCCTGGATCGGGCCGGGCCGGATGATCGCCACTTCCACCACCACATCGTAAAAGCATCCTGGCTTCATGCGCGGCAGCGTTGCCATCTGCGCACGGCTTTCGATCTGAAAAACGCCCACCGTGTCGGCCGTCTGCATCATTGCGAACGTTTGCGGATCGTCCTGCGGCAGCTGCGCCAGGTCCACCGGCCGGCCGAGTTTGCCCGTGAGTTCCACCGTGTCCTGCAGCACCGACATCATGCCCAGGCCGAGAAAGTCCACTTTGATGATGCCGAGATCTTCGCAATCGTCCTTGTCCCATTGCGCGACGACGCGGCCCGGCATGGAGGCGTTCTCCAGCGGCATCACGGAATCCAGTTTGCCCTGGCAAATGATCATGCCGCCCGAGTGCTGCCCGAGGTGGCGCGGCAGGCTTTGAATGGATGTGCACAATGCAGCGAACGCCGGAGCGCGCGGATGATCCTTCGGCAAACCGGCCCGCTCCATTTGCGAGGTGAGATCGAGCGTGTGCGGAAAGTCGCCGTTCGCGTAAAGGTTCGAAAACCGGTTCAACACATCGTCAGAGAGATTCAGCGCCTTGCCCGCTTCGCGCGCTGCACTGCGACCGCGAAACGTGATCACATTGGCCGTCATCGCTGCGCCACGCTGGCCGTAACGCCGGTAAATTTCCTGCAACACCCGTTCGCGACGCTCACCGCTCGGCAGATCGATGTCGATGTCCGGCCAGGAATTCTTCCGGCCTTCGGTGAGGAATCGCTCGAACAAGGTCTCGAAACGGATGGGATCCACGGCCGTGATGCCGAGACAGAAACAAACCGTGCTGTTCGCGGCGCTGCCACGGCCCTGTGCCATGATGTTCTGTTCGCGGCAGAACTGGATGATGTCCCACACAATCAGGAAATAGCCCGCCACCTTGAGCTTCGCGATGAGCGCGAGCTCCGTTTCAATCTGCTGCCGGACCTTGGGCGGAATGACGCGCAGGTGTTTGTATCGCTGGCGCGCACCTTCGAAAGATTTTTCGCGCAGGAAAGAATCCATCGTGTGGCCTGCTGGAACCGGGTAGGCGGGAAATTCGTAACCGAGATTCTCCAGGGAAAATTCCAGACGCTCCGCCAGCCGCACGGTGTTCTCGATGGCTTCCGGGCAGTCGCGAAATAACTCGTGCATCTGCGCCGGAGTTTTCAGATGGCGCTCGCTGTTCGGTGCCAGCAAACGTCCGGCAGCATCCAGATGAGTGTGTTTCCGGATGCAGGTGAAGACATCGAGAATCGGGCGTTGTTCCGGAGACGCGTGCAACACGCCGTTGGTGGCGAGCAGCGGGAGATGGAATTGATCTGCGAGTTCCATCAAGTCGCGAATCGTCCGTTCCTCACCGCGCAGATGATGCCGCTGCAGTTCGACGAACACATTTTTTGGGCCGAAGATGGAGATGAGTTTTTGGAGAATTGCCGGGGTGCCCAGCATGTTGCTGGAATGGAATTGTCGTGTTGCCGCCCTCGCTCCGGCCCTCTCCCATCGGACGGCAGAGGGGAAACTTGCTTCTGCGATTGGAGCAGATTCGAAAGGGCGAACCAATCGATCGCTACGGACTCGCATTCCTTCTCCCACCGGACGGGAGAGAGCCGGGTTAAGGGTGATCGTTCGGCTTGGGTTGCTCCTCGATTCAAGCGCCCTTCGCACCGGTCCTTCTTCATCGCCCGTCAAGGCCACAAGTCCCGCAGCGAATTCCGGCAGTTCATCCCACCTCACCGCAGCTTTGCCTTTCTCGCTGCGCAGATGCGCGCGGGTAAGCAGCCGGCACAGGTTTTGGTATCCCAGGCGTGATTCCACCAGCACTGGCAGAACACTGTGATCTTCCATCACCAGTTCCGCCCCGACGATGGCTCTAATGCCGGCTTCGTTGGCGGCGCCGAACAATCGTGGCGCACCATAAACACCATTGCGATCGCACAACGCGATGGCGGGCAATCCAAGTTCAGCTGCCTTTTTCGCGAGCTGTTCCGGATGCGAAGCTCCACGCAGAAAACTGAACGCACTGCGGCTATGGAGTTCAACGTAGGTCATCGAGAAGTCAAAGCTCCAAGTTCCGGTGAAACGGGAACCCTTTCGGGACGCATGTCCACAACTTCCACGCTGCTGCGGTTTGCAGAGCCGCGCTCCTCTTTCATTTCGGCAACACATTCATCTGCGAAAATCGGCGAAATCTGCGGAAGCTTCCGTGCGTTGGAACCAACTGGCCACAGATTGGCGCGATTGAAGAATTGGAATTTCCCTGGAACTTGGATTCTGGAACTTGGGAACTTAATCATAAATTCCCTCCACGAAGAATGCTCCGTTCGCCTGGAAAATTCGGCAGAGCGTTCCGTCCGCGGTCTGCACATCCCATTCTTCGCGGGCCCAGCTCTGGAAATCCCACCAATCGCCGGAACTGAGAAACGGCCCACGCGCGTCCAAAATCGCGCCGTTGAAAACTTCACAGCGAATCAGCGCCGGACGTTGCGCGCGCAATTGAACGAAAGCGCGAAGAGGCGGACGAAAACGCAGCAACGGCAACCCGGTGGCCGCGTTTCGTGAATCCGAAGCCGCAGTGGTTTCCTGGTTTGCGGCGTCAAACTCCGGTGTCTTCATTCGAAAGGCATCTGGCCGATGTGTTGATTCCGGCACCGGCGTTCCAACGCGATCCGCTCCGGAGAGAGCCGTCAGGCGCGCGAGCGTTTCGGCGAATTGATTCGGGTCTTTCAGCGTGGTTTCAAACAGGCCGAACTGATGTGTCTCCGGCTGGCAGGGTTCAGCCTCCAACCTTAGCGCGATGATCGGTGCATCGGTCCGCACGGT
>CAMLLE010000380.1 GCA_946480555.1 uncultured Verrucomicrobia subdivision 3 bacterium | reverse complement strand
GTCCCAGCGCGTGGGAGCTTTGCACCCTGTTCGATATCAATTTCCGCCCGGCGCAGATGTCGGTTCAGCAACTTCAATCGGGATTCATTGAACTCGTGCGGAAGCTCTATTCGTCCGGGGAAACCCTCTCCCGCCGCAGCCGCTTCAAGCGCATGCTGAAAACCTCGCCCAACTTCGGACCGCGAGCCCGAGCTGAAGTGCTCGTGAACTGAATCCGGAGCGCGGGCGGCCCGCCCGCGCGTTGGCGGAGTCAGAGATTCCACAGAAGGAAACGAAGCTGAAGTTCGCTCTGCGCGAATCACGCAAGGAGCTGCTCGTCGCTCAGCCTCCCTTCGTTTCCTTCTGTAAACCCCACTTCTGATCCGGGCGGACGAGCCGCTCGCGCTCCGCTTTGCGCTGGAAAAATTTCTGTGCTAAGTACTCGCCGCACTATGAGTCGCTTCTTCGATCGCAACATTGGCTTTCAGGGCCGGATTGTGCGCGGCGTGATCGGGGCCATTCTGCTGATTGCCGGGATCATCACGGCGGATTTTCACCTTTGGATCTGCCTCGTCCTCGTCGGACTTGGCCTCTTCGTCATCTTTGAAGCGGTGCGCGGCTGGTGTATCGCCCGCGCCTGCGGCATTCGCACCAAACTTTAGCGCTGACCTTCTTTGAGCAGCGCATCGTCATCTTCAGCTCCGATTTCCGGGTTCCCACCCGGACTGCACAACGCGTTCTGGTTTGCCGCGTTCAACGCGCTTTCATTCCCCATCATGCAGAGCAGCCCCATGGTGCTCTACGCCAAGTCGCTGGGCGCGAGTGCGACGATCCTGGGAATCGTCGCGGGCATGATGCCGCTGCTCGTGATCGCGCAAATTCCGGCGGCCGGTTACATCGATCGCATCGGCTACAAGCGTTTCGTTTATGCGGGCTGGGGGACGCGCGTCCTGTTCATCGCCGGCGTTGCTCTGGTGCCGCTGACCAGTTCGTTTCTCGACGCAAACAACCGCCTCGCGCTGATCATTGCGCTGCTGTTTTGTTTCAACCTTTCGCGCGGTATTTCCAGCAGCGCCTGGCTGCCGTGGATTTCGGAACTGGTGCCGCCAGATTCACGCGGGCGCTATCTGGTGCGCGATGCGGCGACGGTGAACCTCGGCTGCTTTGTCGCGTTTCTGATTTCCGCCGCGCTCCTCAGCGGCGAAACGCATGGGTGGCAGTTCTCGGTCATTTTCGGAATGAGTGCTGCGGCGGGCGGGATCAGCCTGATCTTCCTTAAACGCATTCCCGACGCGCCGGTGCCTGAGCCGGTGAAAGCTTCGAACGCGCGCGTTCCCTGGATGGCCATGCTGCAGTTCGGCCCGTTCAAACGTTTGTTGCGCGCGGTTGTGGCGTGGTCGGTGGCGTACGGCGGGCTGGCCGCGTTCACGGTCGCCTATCTGAGAATGGAAGCGGGTATGAGCGAAGGGAAAATCCTTCTCATCACCTCGGTCGCATTCCTTGGCGGTTTGAGCAGCTTCGCATTTCTCGGACAACATCGGCTCGACCGGCTTGGCAGCCGTCCAGTGTTGACGTTCGCATTTGCTGTCTGGCTGCTGGTTCTCGGCGGCTGGATTGCGCTTGCCGGCAAGGCGGTGAACATCACGCTCACCTTGCTGCTCGTTTTGCAGTTCCTGATGGGCTTGCTGGCATCGGTGGTGAACATGGCCAACAGCCGGCTCGCGATGGCGATCATCCCGAAAATGGGCCGCAACCATTTCTTCGCGCTCTATTCGGTGCTGTCGAACGTGACGCTCGGACTGGCGCCGATTGCCTGGGGATTGTTGATCGACGCGATTGGAAACCGGCAGACGACGTGGTTGGGGCTTTCGTGGAACAGCTATACGATCTTCTTTGCGGCCGCTTCGGTGGCGTTTTGCGCGGCGCTGGCGCTGGCCCGAATGCTGGAGGAGCCGGAAGCAGCGAGCCTGGAAGATCTCGTGAGGGACATTTTGATCGAATCTCCGCAACGGCTCTGGCTGCGCTTCTGGCCACGGCCCTGAAGGCATTCACATCGCCCATTCTGGTTCTCGCCCGCCTTGTTCATCTGCCGTGTTGACGCGTTTGGACGCGGCGCTATTCTCGACCGCGTTGGTGGTGAAAAATCCCGAAGGATATGAAAACGCGAAAGCTCTTCTCCGTGCTGTCAGCGATGGTGGTGCTCGCCAGTTCTGCCAACGCCAGCCCGACGTACTCCGTAAACATCGTCGGTTATGTGAATGTTCCAATCGTCGCGGGCGGCCAGCTCATCGCGAACCCGCTGGATTACGGTCCAAACTCAATTTCAGTCATCATGCCGAACGTTCCCGATGGCACGATGCTGACCTTGTGGGACAGCTTCACGCAACAGTTCCTGGCGGACTCAATGTTCAATGTGGGAAGCGGTTGGACCATCGATTATTCTCTCGAAGTCGGAATGGGCGCACTGGTGACCGCGCCCACCGGTTTCACGCAAACCTTTGTCGGTTCTGTTCTGCAGGGGCCGGATACGACGCCGGCTGACTACGATCCACCCACGCCGCCGGCGCTTGGCCCCGGACTTTATCTTCTCTCGAGCCTGGGGCCGCTTCCTGACCGAACGTTTCAGGACATCGTTGGCCGCAGTCCGGTCGAAGGCGAATTCGTCCGGAGGCTGATTCCGGGAACGGATGTTTACTCGGAAACAACTTTCACCGGCGGAAGCTGGAACAATGACACGCCGTTGCTGCAAATTGGGCAGTCTGCGTTCTTTGGATTGAACCGGCGCACGATTGTTCCCACGTGGGTTCCAGAGCCCGGTGCGTTCAGCTTCCTGTTGATCGGCGCGGCGGGCGTGTTAGCGCGGAAGCGAATGCGTTGATTCCCATTCGCGCCGTTTCAATACGAGCCCCACCACAAGTTCCGCAGCCTCATCCAGTTCGATGTGGTCGGTGTTGATCACGAGGTGGTAGAGCAACGGGTTGCTGACATCCTCATGGTAATGCTTCCGGACGTAGCGGGCGCGCGCATGATCTTCGTTGCGGATTTGTTCCATGGCTTTCGCCGGGGTCAACCCGTCGTAATGCTGGAGATTCTCCGCCCGGCGTTCCGGTGTCCCCGTCAACCGAACGTGAACCATGTGGGGCAGTCTTGCTGTCGCGATGTTCGCCCCGCGTCCGATCAGAATGACATTCCCGACATCCGCCAGGTGCAGAAGGGTCTCCGCGGTCTTTTCCACGAGTGTCCAGGAGGACGGTCGCAGCCCGAATAGTTCATCCATGATGTCGTCGATCTCCAGCACCCGATCCTCCGGCATGTAGGACGCGAGACGATTGGGCAGCTGATGTTCTTCCAGGACCTTCTCCACCAGGTTCCGATCAAAGATCGTCCACGGTGGATTGCCGGCGGCCGCTTCGGCATCCAGCCGTTGTGCGAGTTTTTCAGCAAACGCATGTGCACCACAACCGGCCTCCCGCGAAATGGTAATGGCACATTTGTAAGTCGTTTCTGCCGGGCGCCCGCGCTGGCCGGCGGGCTGCATCTGGCAATTGATGAAGGACAGACAACGCTTCAGACCTGCTTCAGTGTTCATAGGGACTCCGATGGTTTCTGGTTACGGTGGATGAGAGGAGCGGGCTCCAGCGGGTTTGAGTTGTGGCGAGAGCTTTCATGCTCCATCTCCTGGCTGAGCCAGTTTTGCCGACGCATTACGATACGCCTGGAAGGCGCTTTCGGCGAATCGATGGCGGGGAATTCAAAGCGTTTAATCCGGCCCATTAATTCCGCCGTCAATTCCACTCTGGACGCGCCCCATTGACCTGATTAGCTTCGCGCCCATGCCCCAACTCGTCATCGACATTGCCTTGTGCATAATCGCGGCCTGGGTGGTGGGAGTGGGGGCGCACCTGGCCAAACAACCGCTGTTGCTCGCTTACCTGCTGGCGGGATTCATCATCGGCCCGGCGGGCTTTCAATGGGTGATGGGACAATCAATCGCCACCATTTCGGAAATCGGATTGATCCTTCTGCTGTTCATGATCGGTTTGGAACTGGACCTGAAGAAGATGTTCAGCGCGGGGAAAGTGATCACCATCGCGGGCTTTGTGCAAATCTTCGGTTCCATTGCGCTTGGCTGGATGTTCTTTGCCATCCCCATCTTTACGACGGGCAAACTTGAGGCGCTTTATCTCGCGGTGGCCGCCGCCATGAGCAGCACGATCATCATCGTGAAGGTGCTCTACGATAAGCACGAACTCGACACGTTATCGGGCCGGATCACACTGGGGATCATGGTGCTGCAGGACCTGGTAACGATCATGTTCCTGG
>CAMLLE010000379.1 GCA_946480555.1 uncultured Verrucomicrobia subdivision 3 bacterium | reverse complement strand
GCAGTTCGACGGAGAATTCCGCTTTTGGACTCACGCGCAATCCGTGGGACACCACGCGCATTCCCGGCGGATCGTCCGGCGGTTCCGCCGCCGCTGTGGCGGCGAACGAGTGCATTGCGACGCTTGGATCAGACACGGGCGGCTCCATTCGCCAGCCGGCGGCGTTGTGCGGCTGCGTCGGCTTGAAGCCCACCTACGGCCGGGTTTCGCGTTACGGACTCGTCGCGTTTGCGTCGTCGCTCGACCAAATCGGGCCGTTCACCAAAGACGTTCGCGACGCGGCTACGCTGCTCGAGGTTTTGAGCGGCCTGGACAAGGCGGATTCGACGAGCGTGCCGCAACCCGTGCCGCATTATACCTCTGCGTTGAACGGGCAAATCAAAGGGCTGCGCATCGGCATCGCCAGGGAATACATGGTCGGCGGCCTCGATCCAGAAGTGAAAGCGGCCGTGGACGCCGCAGTGAGGCAATTGGAACAACTCGGCGCGGAGATTGTCGAAGTGTCGTTGCCGCACACCGAATACGCCGTGGCGACGTATTACATCATCGCAACGGCAGAAGCCTCGGCCAACCTCGCGCGCTTCGATGGCGTGCGCTACTGCGCGCGAGTGGATGGCTCGGATCCAATCAAGATGTATGCAAAAACGCGCGGCGCGGGCTTCGGACCGGAAGTGAAACGACGCATCATCCTCGGCACCTATGTGCTCAGCAGCGGATACTACGATGCCTACTACCTCCGGGCACAAAAGGTCCGCACGCTGATCCGTAACGATTTCCTCAAGGCTTTCGAAAAGGTGGACGCGATCATAACACCCACCACGCCCACCGCGGCTTTCAGAGCTGGCGAGAAATCCGGCGATCCGTTGCAGATGTATTTGTCCGACATCTTCACCATCTCCTGCAACCTCGCGGGAATTTGTGGCATCAGCATCCCGTGCGGATTCACAAAATCGCCGAAGCTCCCGATCGGGCTGCAGCTCCTCGGAAAGCCGTTCGGCGAAGAAACCATTCTGAAACTGGCCCACGCTTACGAGCAATCCACCGGCTGGCACAAGGAGCGCGCGCCGCTGGGATGATTGCCCGAGCCGGAGCCGCGTAGCGAATTCATCACCAGCCGGACCGAGCTTGTCGGCACAACCCTGATTTCCAGCCTTCAACGCATGGCTGAGATTGTTCCATTCACTTGTAAAGTCCCTGCCGCCTGGAGCCGATGTAGAAGCGTCAGTGTTCAACTCAGAAGCCAGCGAACCCGCCGTTCCACTGACATTCGCAAAACGAACGCCGGGCAAACTGGCGGTCTATCGCGGCTCATTTTTGAACGGACGGATTCCAGGCGGGGCGGACGGGACGAAGTTTGAGTGCCAGCGCGCCAGGCTGCTGTGCCGGGTGGCGTTCTGGGCTGCTCTGGTTCTGAACCTGCCGGTGAAGACCGTTGCGGCGAATCTTGAACCAACGTCCATTTCCTCCGCCCGCGATCTCCACCAGCTCAGCCGCTCGTCCGCAACGGAACTGCGCCGCGTGCAACTCGACGGTGTGGCGTTGGGATACGACGCCGTTCACAACTGCTTTGCATTTCGCGACGGCTCGGGCTGTGTCTGGATGTCCGCTGATCGTCTTCCGGCTGGATTCGCTCCCGGGCTGCGCATTTCAATCTCCGGCAAAGCCATGGTGGGCAAAGGCGCGGTGGCCCTCGGCCTTCGGCCGTTGATTGAAACCGAATACACCTCACGCGCAAGCATTGGCCAGGGGCGGATCTTCCTGCCAGCCGGCCATCATCGGTTCGAAATCGATTACACTCAGGAGGACGGCCCACAGCTGTTGAGCATCACCATGGCCGGACAGAACTTCGCGAATCGCGTGCTCGGGGGACCGTTGCTTTCGCGGCGCGATCCGGCGAGCGGCGGGTTCGTGACCGGCGTTGAATACAGCTGTTTCGAAAGCGCCGGACCGGGGTTGCCCGCCACGAATCTCATTGGCCGCGGCGCGACGAACTCGCTCGACCTCGGCATAGCCGGCCGCACGAACTTCTTCCGGCTGCGATTCACCGGCGCGATCCATGTCACGCAGGCCGGGCATTACGATTTCGAAATGCGGGCAGACGATTCCGCGCGTTTCGCCCTTGATTACGATCCGGAGGTTTCAATCACGGTTCACGGCAGCGAGCCGCTGCCACAACCGGTAAAACTGATGCCGGGCCAAAGCTGGCCAGCGCTGGACGAACCGGCATGGGTGGAGGTGGAAGGAATCGTCAAACGCGCCGGAGTTCATCAGGGAATGATGCACCTGGAAATCACCGGCGAAGCGGGCCGCATGGAAGTTATGATCTCCGGTGCCAAGCCGTTGACCGCGCCACTGCTCATGAACAGCCGCGTTCGGCTCACCGGCCTCGCACAAGCCACGACACCACCCGGGTCGGGGAAAATCGCCGGCTCGATGCTGGTTCCGGCCATGAACAACGTGGTCGTCCTCACGCCTGCGGAAACCATCTGGAGCTCCCATCGCTTCATCCAGATCCGGGAACTCGCCGGACAGAAGTCGCCCGCGATTGTCCGGTTGCAGGGAACGGTGGAGCGCGTTTCCCCCGGCGAATCGCTGGTGCTGCGCGATGACACCGGTGTGATCGAAGCGCTCACGCCACTTGCGGACCTGCCGCTTCAAGGCACAACGCTTGACCTGCTCGGGAATTACGACGGCTCAAACCGGCTCGATTTCGCCACGTTCAGAATCGACGTTCGCAAGTCCGAACCTTCGACGAATCTTCCGACATTGACGACCATCGAACAAATCCGGCGGTTGAAGCCCGATGAAGTGATCCGCGCGTTTCCGGTGAAATTCCAGGGCGTGGTGACTTTCGTGTTCCAGGGCGGCCTCCGCGCGCACGTTCAAGGCGAGCGCGAAGGCATTTATGTCGCGAGCATGAACAAGAACCCGCAGCCTTTGACTGTCGGCGACCTCTGCGAGTTCGAAGGCATCTCTTCCCGAGGCGCATTCTCGCCAGTTGTCACCTACCGCACACGGAACATCCTCGGCCGTGGCCACACGCCCGAACCGTTGCATCCGGAATGGAGCCAGCTGGCGAACGGCAGCCTGGACGCGCAATGGGTCGAGGTCGAGGGCGTCGTCGTCAGCGTCACCGGCCGCGAGTTGCTGCTCGCCTTGCGCGGCGGCGAACTTACGGCGCGCGTGTTTGAAGGCGATGAAAACGCATTGCAGGAATTGAAGGATTCCGTCGTCCGCGTGCGCGGCACCTTGCGCGGATTCGCCAATGCCCAGCGCCAGTCCCAGCGCGTGTTGTTGCAGGTCATCTCGCCCGCCAACATCACTGTGCAGGATGCCGCGCCATCCGATCCGTTCGAAGTCCCGCTCCGGACGCTGGCCGAGCTTTACGAATTCGACCCCAACGCCACCGTCATGCAATGCGTTCGCACCCGCGGCCAGGTGGTTCATGTGCGCGACAACGTGGGACACCTGCTGGACGGCACGAATGCCGTCCGCTTCATCGCGCGTTCGTCCCAGACGGTTGCGCCGGGCGACCTGGTGGAACTGGTTGGCTTTCCGGAAATGGACAGCCATTCGCTTTCGATCCACCAAGCTTTGCTGCGCGTCACCGGGAAAGCGCGGCTGCCTCAGGCGCAGGCCATTTCCGAACGTGAACTGCTCGATGGACAACACGAGTCCACCTTGGTCGAGGTGCAGGCCACCCTGCTGAACGTGCGGACGAATCAGACGGATTGCGTGCTCGAACTTCAGATCGGGCGGCATAACTTCCTCGCACGCCTCCCGGTCAAAAACGCTCTGCAGAGTACCGCTCCCAACGGCAGCCGGGTGCGCGTCACCGGCCTGTTCACCAGCGCGCAGAGCGCACCCAGTCGCACCAGCAAGCTGCGTGCGTTTGAACTGCTGCTGAATTCGCCCGCCGACGTCATCGTGTTGAAAACCCCGTCGTGGTGGAACCTCCGCCGCACATTGACGGTGCTTGGATTGATGACCTTGGTGCTCCTTCTTTCGGTCATCTGGATCGGTGCCTTGCGCCGGCGCGTGGAACTGCGCACGCGCGAACTGCGCGAGGAAATCGAATCGAGGAAAAAGACCGAATTGAACCTGGAGCTCAAGACGCAGGATCTTCAACGCGAAGTGCAGGAGCGAGCTGAAATCCAGCGCGAACTTGAGGAGAAGAAGGGCCGGCTGGAGACGGAGATCGAGGAGCGCCGTCGAATGGAGGTCGAAGTGGAGAAGGTTCACCAGGAACTCATGCAGGCCTCGCGGCAGGCCGGACAAGCAGAGGTTGCATCAAGCGTTCTGCACAACG
>CAMLLE010000378.1 GCA_946480555.1 uncultured Verrucomicrobia subdivision 3 bacterium | reverse complement strand
GCCGCCTCTTCCAGCACTGCCTTGACCTTGGGCTTTTGTTCCTCAGTCAATTTCAATGAAGCAGAGAGTTCGGTCATTTGCGCTTCCACGCTGCGGCCGCCGCGCGGGCCACCGGGCCGGGCCTCTTGGGAGAAGGCGGACGTGGTGAGCAATCCTGAAATGGCGAGCAGCGCGAGAGTTCTGGATAATTTCATAAACATGTCTGGGTTGTGAATGTCGATAGTCGAACAGCGAAACAGACGAATGGCAAGTGGAGTGGTTACGGGACCGCGCTCCGGTGAACCGCGGCGGAGTGGAACTTTCAACAATGATCATTCCACGCCCAACGTTCATGTGGCGTCCGGAATGAATCCTTCATTGGACACGGGAATTCGAGCCGGGAACTTTCAATTTGCCCACAATTTGCCAGTTTCCCGCGTGACTTTGCGGGGACGGCGTGGAAAATTGCGCGGCCTATGAAAGCGTTTATCTCATTATTTGCCGCCGCATTGCTGCTCGGCGTCGCCGGCGCCAATGCTGAGGAATCAACCACGAACAAAACTGAAAAACCAACCGAAGCCACAGCTTCCAAAGAGGAAAAATCCGTGAGCACGAACGAAGTCGCAGTCATCAAAACATCCGAAGGGGAAATGGTCCTGGAATTCTGGCCGGACGTCGCGCCGGGTCATGTCGAGAATTTCAAGAAGCTCGCCAAACAGGGCTTCTACGACGGCACCTGCTTCCATCGCGTCATCAAGGGTTTCATGATTCAGGGTGGCGATCCGCTGACCAAGGATGAATCCAAGAAGCGCTCCTGGGGCACGGGCGGTCCCGGATACCAGATCAAGGCTGAGTTCAACGAAAAGGCTCACACGCGCGGTGTGCTTTCGATGGCCCGCTCAAGCGATCCCAATTCCGCCGGCTCGCAGTTCTTCATCTGCCACGGCGACCCGCGGTTCCTCGACCGCCAGTACACCGCGTTCGGCAAGCTCATCAAGGGCGATGATGTCCTCGAGAAGATCGCCACGACGCCGACTGAGCCGGGCGATCGTCCGGTCAAGCGCATGAACATCGAAAGCATCAAGATCGTTCCTGCGGAATCTGCGAAGTAACTGTTTCGTTACGGAGCCGGTGTTTGCGCCGGCTCCGTTTTCCTTTGTGGATTTGAATCAGCTCGCCGCCGTCCTTGCCGCAATCGGTTGTCCATCGGACAAGTCCGCGGAGATGGCCGCGCAGCTGGACAAGCGGGCCCAGCAGCTGGCCGCCGAAAAAGGCCGGACCTATGAGGAGGCAATGACTCATCTGCTCACATTGATGCGCCAGGGCTGGTCGGCGAAAGAACGCGGCCTCTGAACAGGAAATGGCGGCCGGCTGGTTCGCAGAAACAATCGTCAATCGGAAATCGTAAATCGCAATTCCAATGATTCGTCCCTGGGAAAAGGTTGGTTCCAAGCAGCTCGCTGACTTCCGCATCTTCACCGTTCGTTCCGACACGAAGGTTTCGCCGCGCACGGGCAAGCACCACGATTTTTACATCATTGATTCCGTCCACTGGGTGAACGTGGTCGCCACCACGCCGGACCGGCAGGTCGTGATGGTGGAGCAATACCGGCATGGCTCGAACACGGTGGAACTGGAAATCCCCGGCGGGCTGATGGACGCCGGCGATTTGCGGCCGGAACTCACCGGCGTGCGTGAGTTGCGCGAGGAGACCGGCTACGAAGGCGAGAACGCGCGTGTGCTTGGCCAGATGTACGCCAACCCCGCGATCATGAGCAACACGTGTTATACGATCCTCATCGAGAATTGCCGTTGCATCCATCCGGTGAAGTTCGACGACGGTGAAGACTTGATCACGCGCCTGGTGCCCCTTGCTGATGTGCCGAAGCTGGTGGCTTCGGGAAAGATTGCGCATCCGCTCGTCGTTGCCGGGCTCTATTACTTCGACCTGCATCAGCGCGGGATCAGGTAGAAGTTTGCTCGGGCGAACGTGGTGCGTCTGGAGGGACGCGTCCCAACCAGAAGGTGGATTCAGACTTCTCTCCGCCTCGTCACCTCGGCGGCTACCGGCAAGTGGCGGAAGCACTCCCTCAATTCTCCCTTCGTTGGGGATTGATCCGCGCGTCTGCCGTTCCATCAGCCTGCGCTGACTTCCAGATCGATGCCGTTTAGGATTGGCCGGTCGCGATCCGCGTAACGGAACTTCACCTGCGATTTCAGTGGGTGCGTCGATCGCCTTTCATACGAGTTTTAAATCTCGACAGGATTCCACTGCAACCGATTCACTCTGATCATGGTGAGTCCCAGAAGCGAAAACATCACATGGTCACACGGCAAGGTCACTCTCACGGAACGCGAGCAACGCATGGGACATCCCGGCTGCGTCGTCTGGTTCACCGGCCTGAGCGGCTCCGGCAAATCTACGCTCGCAACCGAGCTCGAGCGCGAGCTATTCCAGCGGGGCAAGCACGCCTACGTGCTGGATGGCGACAACGTTCGTCACGGACTCTGTTCCGATCTGGGATTCACGCCGGAGGATCGCAAGGAGAACATCCGGCGCATCGGTGAAGTGGCGAAGCTCTTTGCCGATTCGGGCATGATCTGCATCACCGCCTTCATTTCGCCCTATCGGTCCGATCGCGATCTCGCGCGGTCAATCATTCCTGCCGGACGGTTCATTGAGGTTTTTCTCAACACTCCGCTCGCCGTTTGCGAACAGCGTGACCCGAAGGGGCTCTACGTCAAAGCGCGCAAAGGCGTGATCAAGGAATTCACCGGCGTCTCAGCGCCCTACGAGGCGCCGTCCAGGCCGGAAATGGAATTGCACACGGAACAATGCACGGTTGCCGAGTGTGTCTCCGCGATTCTCAAATACATCGGACTTTGAATGAATGCCGAAGGTCCAGCGCGCCGGTTGAGTGATTCCATCCTGTTCAGCTGTGTGTGCCTGACGGTGATGCTGGCGGCGTTCGCGATCATTGCCCTGACGTTTCTGCGGCCGGAGAAAACCTTCCGCAGTCTGGCGCGGATCAAGCTGGATTTTCATTTGGTGAAGTCTGGCTACAACGCCGAGACATTCCGGGCTGAACTGCCGCGGATCACATCAAACGAAGTTCTGAGCAACGTCGTCAAGCGGCTGGAACTGACCCGCACATTTCAAAACCGGGCAGGCCAGCCCGCGTCGCTGGAGGAGGCCACGGACGAGCTTCGGCGCATGGCGGTGATCCGGCCCATCCCCAATTCGGCTCTGATCGAAATCCAAGTGCTCTTCAGCGATCCCGCGAAAGCCGCGGACATCGCCAACGCCATTGCTGAAGCGTACCGGCAGGATTTGCTGGCGAGGAACATCCAGACGGCTTCGAATCCGCTGCGCGAACTGGAGAACCGCCAGGCGGAACGGTCGGACGTGGCCCACGCAGCCCGGCTCGTGTTGAAGCAGATGGAGATTACGAATGCGCCGCCGGAGCAATTAGATCAACAACGCAACGTCGTGGCGGAAGCAGAACGAGTCCGCGACGAGGCCGCCTCGGCGTTGGAAGACGCCACGCGCAACTTCGCAATCCCCGGGAACACGCTTCGCGCCTTCATTGTGGATCAGGCCGCCCCGGGAATCCGCCCGGTGCAAACGCATCGAAGTCGTGTGCTCACGGTTGGCATTTCGGGTTCAATTGCGTTGGGAATTGCCGCCGGAGCCCTGGCAGTGATCATCCGCCGCTCGTGCGGAACTGGCCGTCCCATTCGCGTCTCGCGGTAATCTGTTTCTTTGATTTGACGCTGGATCGAACTGTTACCAGCAACAGCAACTTTCGGTTGCGTTCGAATACGTACAGCAAAGAGGGGAACCGTCGCCGGTTCCCCCCGCCTGTTTTCGAGCACCCCCTTGATCTTACGGCTGCGCCGGGCCCACGAGCACACGGAAGAACTTCATCGGTTCCTCCAGGGCCGGCATTTCACTGTATCTGAACGGCAGCGCTGGCGAATTCGTCGAGAGCACTGTCACCCAGTTGGTCGTCGCCAGGTTCGTTGAAACCTGCACGATGTAATCCGGTCCAGTCTGACCTTCGATTGTGAGGCTGAACTGTCCGGCAGCGAAGGCCGGTGCGCTCAGCGTGGGCAGGACCAACGGGTTGACCACGACATTGAACGAGTTCACGGCATTGAGACTCGGAGAACCATCGTCAGAGACGCGCACCGTGACGACGTTGGTTGTGTCCGAATAGCCAACATGGGGACGCCAGGTGTAAGCGCCCTGCGGCGTGATCGAACCGGGGCCGGAAACCAATTCAAACGTCAGCGTCTGCGCCGGGACATCGGCATCTGTCGCCAGATGCGC
>CAMLLE010000377.1 GCA_946480555.1 uncultured Verrucomicrobia subdivision 3 bacterium | reverse complement strand
CCAGCCTGGCTTCGCGGTTCATCCGGCATTGGAAGCCGAGATCGACGAGCTGATCACGCATTATCCGGTGAAGCGCAGCGCGTCGTTGATGCTGTTGCATGCGATCCAGGAACACTTCGGCTGGATTTCGCAGGAAGCCGTCGAATGGACCGCGAAGAAGCTCGGGTTACAGCCGATCAATATTTACGAGCTGGTCACGTTCTACCCGATGTTCCGCCAGCAGCCGATGGGTAAATACCAGATCAAGGTTTGCCGCACGTTGAGCTGTGCGCTGGGCGGCGCTTACGAGCTGCACAAACATTTTTGTCACAAGCTGGGCCTGGACGCTCACGCGCACGGGCCGCAGACGACGAAGGACGGAAAGTTCACGGTCGAGTTCGTCGAATGCCTCGCCAGTTGCGGCACCGCACCGGTGATGATGGTCAACGAAGACTTCCACGAAGGCGTCAGCACGTCCAAAGCTGACGAGTTGGTCTCGAAGTGCAAATAGTGGCCGCGCAATTGCCAACTGGAAATCGCTAGCCAATGAACATCGTGAATCGCAAATCGGAAATCGCAGATGGAAGTTGGCTGCCCGACATGGATTTGAACCATGACAAACAGATCCAGAGTCTGCTGTGCTACCGTTACACCATCGGGCAAGCCGGAGCGGGTTGTAAGCTAGACGGTTTCCGAACTGAGTCAAGGTTCGTTACCGGCTTCTCACGGGTTTCAACCGCGGCGACGCGGAGACGCGGAGGCGCGGAGTTTCAGCACGCGTTGTCTTCTCATCTCTGCGCCTCCGCGCCTCCGCAGTGAGTTGCATTTTTCACAATTAACCATGCCGCAGGAATTCAAACTGATTTTGAAGCACGCCGATGAACCGGGTTACTCGCCGGACATCGAGTGCTATCTGAAGCACGGCGGCTACGAAGCGCTCAAGAAGGCGCTCGCCATCCAGCCGAAAGATCTGCCTGACGGTAAGAAACTCACCGGTCCCGAGCAGATTCGCGAAGACGTCAAAGCCTCCGGCCTGCGCGGACGCGGTGGCGCCGGTTTCTCCTGCGGTCTCAAGTGGAGTTTCGTCGATCGCCGCAGCGGCAAGCCGATTTACCTGATCTGCAATGCCGACGAATCCGAACCCGGCACGTTCAAGGACCGCCAGATCATTCACAAGGATCCGCATCAGCTGATCGAGGGCATGATCATCTCGTGCTACGCGAACGGCGTGAACCTCGCCTACATCTATATCCGCGGCGAGATGCCCCAGGGCGCGAAGCTGTTGAATCAGGCGTTGAAGGAAGCGCGCGCGAAGAATTTCCTCGGGAAGAATATCCTGGGCAGCGGTTACGACCTGGAGATTCACGTTCATCGCGGCGCTGGCGCTTACATCTGCGGCGAGGAAACCGGCCTGATCGAATCGCTCGAAGGCAAGCGTCCGTATCCACGCATCAAACCGCCGTATTTCCCGGCTGTGCTTGGGCTCTACATGTGCCCAACGATCGTCAACAACGTGGAAACGTTGTGCAACGTGAAGCACATCGTGGCAATGGGCGCTGCGGAATTTGCAAAACTCGGCACGCCAAACAACACGGGCACGCGCATCGTCAGCCTGAGCGGGCACGTGAAAAAGCCCGGCTATTACGAAATCGAAGTCGGAAAAGCCACGATCGGCCAGTTGATCGACGATCCCGCGTTTGGCGGTGGATTGCGCGACGGTCGCAAACTCAAGGCGGTCATCCCCGGCGGTTCGTCGTCGAAGGTTTTGAAGGCCGGAGAGAAGTTCAAACTCAAGCGCAAGGTCGATGGCAAGGACGTCGAGCAGGAAGTCGATATGCTCGACCTGCCGTACGATTTCGATTCGCTGATCCAGGCCGGAACAATGTCTGGCTCCAGCGCGATCATCGTGATTGACGATTCCGTCAGCGCCGTCGATGCGCTGGCGAACTTGAGCGAGTTCTACGCGCACGAAAGCTGCGGCCAATGCACGCCCTGCCGCGAGGGTTCGCTCTGGATGAACAAGACGCTGCATCGCCTGACGCACGGCCACGGACGCAAGGGCGATGCCGATTATCTGGTGAAGATCGCGGACAACATTCCCGGCGGCCGGACGATTTGCGCGTTCGGCGAAGCCTGCTCATGGCCGGTGCAAAGTTTCGTCGGAAAGTTTAAAGACGAATTCGTCGCTCGCGGCACCGCAGATGAAGAACGCCGCGCGAAGGAAGCCAAAGGTGCCGGTCCGACGAACGATTTGAAGATTGCGGCCAATCCGCACTCATGATGAGCCGGACCTTACATATTCACCGCGGAGACGCGGAGGCGCGGAGATTCGATGAACTCACGGATCAGGTGATCGGTGCGTGCATCGAAGTCCACCGCTGCCTTGGTCCAGGGTTGCTGGAATCAGCTTACGAAGAATGTCTTTGCCACGAATTGTCGCTTCGGAAGCTGGCATTCGAGAGACAGGTTCCGTTACCGGTTCAATACAAAGCCGTGAAGCTCGATTGCGGCTATCGCCTCGACATTGTTGTCGAACGGCAACTGGTTCTGGAGCTGAAAGCTGTTGAGTCCTTGTTGCCGATCCACGAGGCACAGTTGCTGACCTATTTAAAGCTATCCGGAATGAGCTGCGGTCTGCTGGTAAATTTCCATGTTCCCGTTTTGAAAGCAGGCTTGAAGCGGATCGTGAACGAGTTTCCGGATCTCTCCGCGCCTCCGCGCCTCCGCGGTTCAATCACAGTGTAGAATGTCAAACGCAGCCACAACTGAAGCCAAGCCGACACCGCCGCCGGTCGAAACGATCAAGGTGAAGGTGGACGGCCGTGAAGTCGAAGTGCCGAAGACGACCATCGACCCGGTCACCGGCAGGCCCGTCCCGACCACGATGATCCAGGCTTGCAACGCCGTTCGCGTGGACGTGCCGCATTATTGCTATCATCCCAAGCTGCCAATCGCCGGCAACTGCCGCATGTGCCTCGTCGAGTTCGGCACGCCTGCGATGGGACCGGATCGAAAGCCGGTGATCAATCCCGACGGCACGCCGAAGATTGCAAAATCGCCGCGTCCGGCCATCGCCTGCGCGACGCCGATTTCGCCGGGAATGGAAATTTACACGAACACGCCCGCCGTGAAGCAGATGCGCGAAGGCGTGCTTGAATCGCTGCTGATCAATCACCCGCTGGATTGCCCAATCTGTGACCAAGCGGGCGAATGCAAGCTGCAGGAATATTCGGTTGATTTCGGTCAGTCCGCGAGCCGCTTCGTCGAAGCGAAGGTTCACAAGCCCAAGCGCGTCGATCTCGGGCCGCGCATCGTGCTGGACGCCGAACGCTGCATTCTCTGCACGCGCTGCATCCGGTTCACGAAGGATGTCGTCGGCGATGACGCGCTCGGCATCGTGAATCGCGGCAGCTACAACACGATCACCGCGTTTCCGGGCAAGCCGTTCGACAACAACTACACACTGAACACCGTGGACATCTGTCCGGTGGGCGCGCTTACGTCGAAGGATTTCCGGTTCAAGATGCGCGTTTGGTTCCTCAAGGAAACCAAGAGCGTCTGCACGAGCTGCGCGACGGGCTGCAACATCATCATCGGTTCGCGCAACGAAACGATCTACCGCTACGAGCCGCGCGAGAACGACGCCGTGAACGCCACATGGATGTGCGATTATGGCCGGTTGAATTACAAATGGATCAACCGTCCGGATCGTTTGACGCAGGTTCAGGCAAAAGGCCAGATCAGCGGCTGGACCACCGCGCTCAAGGAGATTTCTGAACTGCTGAAGAAAGCGGAGCAAGGTTCCGTGGCGATCATTGCCTCAGCCCGGCAGACGAACGAAGAGTTGTTTCTGCTCAAGAAGCTCGCGAAAAAGCTTGGCGCGATTACGGATTCGGTTCTGCGCGAGGGCGAAGGCGACAAGTTGCTGCTTAATGCCGATCGCAATCCAAACACGAACGGCGCGCGGCTCACAGGCATTTGCTTCACGGAAATGGGCGAACAGATTCCGAAGATCGCGCAGGGAATCGAAAGCGGGAAGATCAAGACATTGATTGTGTTCGGCGAAGACGTGACCAAGTGCGGCATCGACGCAAAGTTGCTCGGCAAATTGGAAACGCTGATCGTCAGCGACATTCTGCCGAACGAAACCACGAAGCTCGCGACTCACCTGTTGCCCGGCTGCGCTCACGCTGAAAAGCGCGGCACGTTCACGAACACGAAAGGTCGCGTGCAGAAGTTCATGAAGGCGATCGAGCCTCGCGGCGATGCGCGTCCGGAATGGGAGTTCCTGCACGAACTCGTCCTGAACGTCACCGGCCAGGACGGCTACAGGAGCATTG
>CAMLLE010000376.1 GCA_946480555.1 uncultured Verrucomicrobia subdivision 3 bacterium | reverse complement strand
AAGTACGTGGTTGAAACACCTTGTGGCCATCGAGCTGGGCCTGGCAGTACTCGCGCGTCACCGCGTTCGGCCAGGTGCGCATCTGGCCGTAAGGATGAACCGGGCCGTCGTGATAATTGCAGAGCAATTTGTTCTTCGCGCAGAGCTCGGTGATCAATCGCGTGCGGCGGTTTTTCTCCTCGGGCGAACCGTTCATGAAGCCATATTTCACGCCCGCCGCGCCCCATTCGCCATATTGTTTCAGCGTCTCTTCCAGCGGAAATCGGCGTCCGCCAACGTCGTTGAGATACAGCCACACGCCGACGTTCCTCGTTTTGCCGTAAGCGATGATCTCCTTCACCTGATCGACCTTGCCGCCTTTTACAGGGTCCGAGTCGGCGCCGAATTCCGGGCCATACCAATTCGCGTCCAGCACGAGGTGCGCGATTCGATTCTCCGCCGCGAAATCAACCATGCGCTTCCAGGACGGCAGCGACATCTCGTATTTGAAGCCGTCCACCTTCGCGCCGTCGATGCGCCAGTCCCACACGGTTACGCCGGGTTTCACCCAAGAAAAATCCATGCCTGCGGCGGGCGGCGGATTGAGCAGTTCGATGAGATGCGAATCCACCAGCGCGCCGGGCGTGCGTCCGACCATGACCACGCGCCACGAAGCGCTTGGCTTGGACGCGACGCGGAGCGAAGTCTCGCCTCCCTTGGCGTTCAGGACCAGCGGTTCACCTTCTGAAAGGTCGGCTTCGTGCAAAGCCAGGTAAGCGCCGGTGTCGGTCTTGATCGTTGCAACGGGCAGACGCCGGCCTTTCGAAGCGCTAATTTTCTCCGGGCCGATGTTGTGATTCTCGCCGTTGTAATACCACGCGGTGTAATCGCCCGCGAAGTTGAAGGCCGTGGCTTCAGCGCCGCCCGGTTTCGCGTTCGTGAACACATAGCGAAACGCGACCCCTTCGTCATAAGCACGGGCCTGGAGTGTATAGCTGCCGAGGTCAATCGTTGCCTCGCGATAGCGGTCGCGCACCTCCGAGCGTTTGCCCCAAACGGGCTTCCAAACGGACTTCTCCGTACGGCTCTTCACGCCTTCAAAACGTCCGCCCGCGAAGCCCACAGGCGACGACGAGATCACAGGTTTTCCGTCAACCGCGAGCGCGTGTGTCACGTCGCCGTCGTCGGCGATCTCGAAGGTCAACTTGAGATTCCCGTCGGGAGAATTGAGCCGGATGGTTTTCGCGAAAGCCGCAGGTTCGCCCAACAGGACGGCGAAGAGGACGAGTGTAAGATGTCGTAGTTTCACGTTTGTAGGACCGTGGAGCATGCAGAATTATTTTTGCGGAACGGCCACTCCGTTGCCGGCTGCTGGTTCACGGTTGCGGGACCGAAGGTATGCGTTGAGGTCTAACGGGATCAACTCCGCAGCGTCGAAATAGGGTGACACCTCGGCGGCGCGAAGAGTCGCCCCGTTATTCGTTTGTCGCAGGCCGAGCACGAGCACGTTCTTCTCGCCGCCAAACTTCAACCAGCATTCCGGCAAATAAAATTCGCGCTGCGGTCCGGCCTCCCAATGTCTTCCAATGTCGTGGCCGTTGAGCCACATGAAGCCGTTGCCCGAAGCGTTGATCAACAGCCGCCACGGAATCCACTGCCCAGCGGGCGTCGCGGGCAATTCAAACTCCAGCCGATACCACGTGAGCAGCGCATCCTGCTGAGTCTTGGGTTGAATGCCGTTGCCCTTGCGCGCAATGGGAGTGTTGGTGTCGAGCGCGACCTTGGTCCAGCCGCGCCCGTCAAATTCCGGCTGTATCCAACCAGCCGTAATGCCGCCGAGATTCGTGGCGATCTGCCAGTCGAGTGGTCGCGCAATTTCGGTTTCATCAAAGCCCAGGCCTGCTTGCCGCACTCCGCTCAGTTCCTCCATCGGAATATAGCCATGCTCGAATCCAATGTTTTCGTAGAGCAGCACGATTTCATTCGTTCCCGCACGCAACAGTTCGACGACGTCGAAACGGTTGTCGAACTCGTCCGGTTGGATTCGGTCGAACGATTTCTTCTTGTTGCGCGTCGCGGCGGCAGCATAGGCGTCGTCGGGGTAAAGGCGTTGGGCGAGCTGTCCGTTGACCTGCGCGGAAACGAGGTCGCGGCTGAAGGAATTCACGAGCAGCCGGGAAAAAACTGAGACGTAGTTTGTCGTCAGTGTGAAGTGTGACCGGTAGAGCACGTATCGCTGATCGCTGATACCGAGTTCCGGCAGAGATAGCGGTTTGCCATCGGGCAAAGGCTGCCAATGACCGTCGAGCGGATCGTGCTGCTTGAGCGCGGCGGCGATGCGCACCGGCGCGGGCAGCGTGGCGGGACGCGCGATGGGCTTCTGCGGCTTGGGATACCAGACGCCTTCCGCCGCTGTTTTGCCAGGCGGGATAACGAGCACCTTCGCACCGAGCGCACCCAGATCGTAATCCACGTCGAAAGGCGGCAGATTCGTGGATTGCGCGACGGCGTCACTGGTCTTGATCAGCACACGATTGCCCTCCTGGTCCGTGTTGTAAACCGGCCCCGTGGGGCGCGAGATGTTGCCGGGCACAACGGTGACTTTTCCAGAAACAGGATTCTTCGGGTCGGTGCTGGTGAGGAACACGAACCGCGTTCCGCCCGGCCCGACGCGCACACCACCGAAGAGATTCGTCGGTCCGCCGCGAAGTTCACACGGTCCGCCTTCAGCGCGCAGCAACTGCGCTTCGTTCTCCCAGATGAATTCATTCACGCCGACGGACGCCTCGTATTTCGCACCGCGCGCGCCCCACTCGCGAATCGCTGCGTTGTAATCGTAGGTCGTCGTCTGCCCGCGCGCCTGCCAGCCGCCGAAATGCGTGCCGCCAACATAGACGTAACTGTTGAGCCCGCCCGCGCCGCCGAGCAGCGACATGAGGCTGATCGCATTGTAATGGCGCGCATCGGAGAAGTGCTCTTCGCTCAACCGTTCGTTCACGAGCGCGAACCAGCCGCCCTGCAATTCCGTCACGAAGCCCGGTGCGTCGGGCTGTTTGGCGCGCAGCGACATCATCCGTTGCGCGCAACTCGGCGCGTCGGTCAGGCCGACGTAATAATTGTCGCTGTCGAACACCTGCGAGAGCGTCGGCCCGTCGCTCGCCCGGCACTCGCGCGTAAGGCAGGTGAACATCGGCACGTCCACGCCGGCGTTCGTCACGGATTGGAACAGCGCTTCGAGCAGCTTCGGTTTGTCGGGGCATTTGTGGTGATCGTATTCGTTTTCGATCTGCACCAGGATGATTCCCCTGCCCCCTTTCGGTTTGCGAGTGATTTGCTCGCGCGCGAACAGTTTGCACACGGCGTCATACCAATGAACGCTCCAGGCGATATGCGTGTCCTCAGCGCTGCGCAGCCAGAATTCCTTGCCCGTCCACGGATTGAACTTCGCCAGCCAGCGCGGATAACCGCCGCCCGCCCACTCCGCGCAGATGAACGGCCCGGGCCGGACGATGGTGTAAAAACCAAATTCGTCCTGCGCCATCTTGAGCCACGCCTCGACTTCGCTCAGGTCCACCTTGGAGAAGTCGTTCAACCCGGCGGGCATTTCGCGCTCGTGCCAGTTCCACGGGACGTAGGTGTCCACGGTGTTGAAGCCGGCGTCCTTGATCTTCTGAAACCGGTCGCGCCACAGCTCTCGCGGCGTGCGGAAGTAATGAAACCCCGCGCTGCGAATGAACGTGTCCTGCCCGTCAATCGTGAAGCAATGACCGTCGTAACGGATGCGGTCGGGCTGCGGGAATTGCTTGGTCGGAGCAGGAAGCGTCTGCGCGAGAAGAGCCGCGCAGCCAATGGAAATGATCGCGCAGATGAGGAACAGGCGGAGCGCATTACTGCATCGGAACGATGCAGTTGAGAAGTGGGCGGAGCGGCAGCTCCGCCCTACCAAATTAGGTAGGGCAAAGCTGCCGCTTTGCCCCATTCTCCGCACCGAATGGTGCGCTCCGCTCAACGATTGAAGAAGACGTGTTTTCAATGAAAAAAAGATGTTCACTTCTCGCTTTGAGCAATGTTGGAATAAGCCGAGTAGCCGCCAATGTTGTAAGCGCGAACGCGATAACGCAGGGCCGCGGGCCGCTCGATGCCGGTGTTTTCAAAACGCGATGCCCCCGCGGTAAGATCGGCGATCTCGTAGAACGGCGCGCCGTCCAGCGAAGCTTCAATCTTCACGCCGGCCTGTGAGCTCCCGGCAGCGTTCTTCCAATCCAAACGCACCACGCCATCTTGAAGCGCCGTGGCCGTGAGCGTTTCAGGCGCAGGCGGCGGATTCGGTCTTTTTCCAGGC
>CAMLLE010000375.1 GCA_946480555.1 uncultured Verrucomicrobia subdivision 3 bacterium | reverse complement strand
GAAGTGGTCGCGCACAATACGGTGTAGCCCGCCAGGTCGGGTTCCGTGTTGGCAGTCCAGGTCAGTCGAACCGAGGCCGCGTTGGCTGTTGCCGTCACACCGGTCGGGGCTGCGGGTGCGACGAACTCGACCGCTGCGCCAACGGGAATGAGCCGCCATTGCTGGTGCAGGCCGCTATTGTCGGCCCATTGCTGAATGGCCGCGCCATCAGCGGTTGAGCCGCCCGAGACTTCGAGACATTTCGCGCTCCATTTGCTGCGAATGGTGAACCAGCCGTTGCTCACGTATTGCAGATACCATTGCTGATTCACGCCGACCGCATTGTCCCATTGGGCGATGATCCCGCCGTCATCCAGGGAAAAGTTGTAAACATCGGCGGCTTTGCCGGTGTGCGCAGCCCTCAGGCTGAAGTAGCTGAAATCGCCGCCATTGGTGTAGGCGACGGGGACAACGTCCCATTGCTGATGCAAGCCGGTGGAATAGGTGGCCTGCTGGAGGTTTGCGCCGTTGTCGGTGCTTGCTCCAGCGACCTGCATCGCTTTCCCGCTGTTCCGGTTCACAATGATGTAGCGTCCGTTCACGAGCGGCTGCACGTCCGCGCCCCAAGTGATGTTCACCACCTTCTCGGCGTTTCGATGCGCGGCGGTCATGTAGCCCGAGCCGCCAGTGGTCGTCACGGTGAAGGCGCGCTGCGGTCCCTGGCCGTCGTAAAACACGTCGCGATCTTTTGCGAAGAAACGGTAGGTGGTGGGTAACGCCTGGCGTTCCGATTCGCCTACAAAGCCCTGAACCAAGCCGTTTGGGCCGCGATAGACCGACGCGGCAGTCCAATTGGCGCGATGCTCTGCGTAGCCGAGGCGTTTGCCGTCGCTCGCTTTCACAAACTCGCCGCGTGCTCGCTCCGCCGTGCCCCACCAGATGCCAACTTGCATTCCGTACTCCGCGCCGACCATCGCTTCCATGACGTTGTGGAGCTCGTCGTTGACGCCCAAATCCCCGTTGGCCTGGATGGTTTGATAAAAGGCGGCGTAGGTGTCGAAGCTCCCGGCCAGTTGATGCGTGCAGCCTGCCTCAACAAAACCCCAACCGTTCAGGGTGTTGTACCAGGTGGCGGCGAGATCGTTGTTGAGAGTGCTTGCGCCGTAGATTTGCACGCCGCTGAAGTTGCCGCCAAACGTGTTCCGGAGCTGCCAGCACACGTCCCCCAGACGGGAGACGACACCTTGCTCGTAGCTGTTGTCCGGTTCGTTGTAGGGAGAAACGGAAAGCACCGTGCGGCCGGCACTCACGCACTGTTGCTTCGTGGCGTTAATAAGCGTGGCCCACGCGACCGGCTCAATCCGTCCGTCCGTGCCAATGAAACTTGGGTCGTAAGTCTCGGTGTCGTTGTTCAGATAAAGGGCCGTATGGGAATCCGTGAACGAATTCACGATGTTCATGCGCTCGTTGAACTCAGCGAGAGCGGATGTGCCGAGATTTCCATTGTTCAACGGCCAGTCGCCGGTGAACGAGAACCGGATGACGTCCACCTGCGGCACACCCATGAAGGCTGCGCCACGACGGACGTTATCGCTGCTCAACCAGGCGGTATCGAGTCCCCATGTGGGGATGGATTTCGTGGTGCCAGCGGCTGAAGTGTCAAAGACGACCGTGCGGTCCTGGGCCCGGCTGGCCTGGGCGAACAGCAGAAGCAATAGGATGACGCGGGTCCACCGGCGCCAGAAGATGGTCAATGATTCGCGTGCCGCAGACGTCGAGGATGAGACGCAAGGATGACAGGTCATTTTGTTTCGAGGTTGGGTTGTTGTGTTTGTGGAGACGTGAACGGTGGGAGAATCGCAAGACCAGATTCCCGGTGACCTGACCTGGGCAACGTCGCGCGAAAGGCAAGTGCGCGAGCGCCGGTTGATCGCCGATATTTGCATGGTCAATGCGAATCGTTGGGCGTCAGGTTGGTTGTTCATCTATAAATGCGCCGTTCCGACCAAAAACCTGCCAAAGATTTTTTTGGTGGCATTCAGGATCCCATGCTCCGAGGTGGGTGCGTACGATTGTCCAGCTCGTAAACGTCCTCGTCCTCCTCCTCGTGTTTGAATCATTCGAGGACGATGAAGGAAGACGATATCAGCCGCATTTGCGCGCGCTCCTGAACGTTCATAACGCTTGCCAAACGCATCGCCAGCCTTAGATTAGCGGCTCATTTGGAACCAACATTTATGGATTTGAACAACCTGAGCGGTCTCTTTGCCGCCGCCGCGCCGACGCAACAAGCTCCCAATCCGACCGGGGAAATGATCAAGATGATCGTGACGTTCGCGATCTTCGGTTTGATCTTCTATTTCGTCCTGATCCGCCCCCAGCAGAAGCGTGCCAAGCAGCAGGCTGAAATGCTCAAGGCCATCAAACGTGGTGACAAAATCATGACCGCCAGCGGCATCGTCGGCATCGTCGCGTCAGTGAAGGAAAAGACTCTCACGATCAAGTCCGACGATTCGAAGCTCGAAATCAGCAAGGGCGCCGTCTCCGAAGTCATCGAGCGCTCCAGCGAATCGAGCGAAGCCTGATCCACTCCCAGCCAAGCACCTCATGAACCGCAAGTATCTCTGGAAGCTCGTCATCATCGCCGCCGTTCTCGCCTGGTCGATCATGGAGATCTATCCGCCCAAGGCGCGGCCCTTGATCGAATTTTTCCGCACCAAGGCGGTTCAACAGGATGAAACTTTCCGTGCGATTTATGAGCAGGCGAAGGCCGAGGACGCAAAGCGTCCGGAGCATGCCTATGGGAATCTGCTCTCGGCCATTGGCACGAATGACATCACGCGGTATTTCCCGATGTATGACGCCAAGAAGCAGGCGCGTCCCACACCGTACATCCTGAACCGACTCCAGCGGGAAGCGGCGGGCAAGGTGAAACTCGGCATCGATCTGGCCGGCGGAACTTCGTTCCTCGTGCGCCTCGATACCAACCGCCTCGTGAGCGTGGAAACCACGACGAACGCCTTGGGTCAGGCGGTGAACGTCACGAACACGGCTTCGGAGTACGAGCTTACCGGCGCGATTTCCCAAGCCATCGAAGTCATCCGCAAGCGCGTCGATACCTTCGGCGTCGCCGAACCGCTGATCCAGCCTCAGGGAAGTGATCGGATTCTCATCCAGCTTCCTGGGCTCTCTGAAGAAGCCACGGCAACTGCGCGCGAAACCATCCAGAAAGTCGCCTACCTGGAATTCCGCTTGGTGCATCCGAATCCCGAAGAACGCAGTGCGCCGGGCTACGAGTTATTGACGACCACCGTAAAAGGGGCTGACGAGAAGGAAGTGCTCCGCGGCTATCTCGTGCGCAAACGTCCAGAACTGGTCGGCGGCATCAAGACGGCGTTCATGACGCGCGATGACCTGGGCCGGCCGATGATTTCATTCCAATTAGAACCGGAGGCCGCCACGAAATTCGGCCAGATCACCCGCGACAATGTGGGACGCAACCTGGCCATCGTCCTCGATGGCGAACTGCAATCCGCGCCGACCATTCAATCGCCAATCGAAGGGGGACGCGGGCAGATCACGGGAGACTATTCGGAACGTGATGCGCTTGCGCTGGCCAATGTGCTCCAGAATCCGCTGCGCACGCCCTTGAAGATCGAAGAGGAACGCACGGTCGATCCGTCGTTGGGCAAGGATTCCATCAGCAGCGGCATCACGGCGGCGATCATCGCCGGCGCGGGAACGTTTGTGTTCATGTTGATCTTCTACTTTACGTCCGGCCTGGTAGCGAACCTCGCCCTGGCGCTGAACATTGTGATCCTTATGGGCGCGCTGTGCGCAATCGGAGGCACGCTGACGATGCCCGGCATTGCCGGTATCGCGCTCACCATCGGCATGGCGGTGGATGCCAACGTGCTGATTTACGAACGCATGCGCGAAGAAACGGCCGCGGGCAAATCCATTCGGGGCGTCATTGAAGGCGGATATAACAAGGCTTTCGGCACCATCTTCGATTCCAACATCACCACGGCGATTGCTGCGATCATCCTGATTTACCTCGGCACCGGACCGATCAAGGGCTTCGGCGTGACGCTTACCATCGGTATCGCCGCCAGCATGTTCACGGCTTTGTATGTGACCCGGTTCATCTACGATCTGTTGCTGGCGAAGAACATGATTTCCAAGGTGCGCATGCTGCCGCTGATGAAGTTCCAAGGCATCCAGTTCATGCGCTGGGGCACCATCGCCTGCATCCTTTCCGGCGCATTGATCGTCGCCGGCATGGTTACTGGTGCGATGCGCGGCAAGAAGGTGTTCGGAGTCGATTTCACCGGCGGCGATGC